>CAYWTU010000001.1:0-9364 GCA_964461275.1 uncultured Pirellulales bacterium
CTCGCCCTGGCGCATGGCGGCCCCTTTCCGCAGGATGTTTGTGCGCTGGCGTGAAACACCCGCCGCGCTGATGCGCACGCGGCCCAGCGACGCGGCGCCGGAGCCCTGCACGCTCGTGCGTTCGATCATCACCACCGCGTCCGCGCCATCCGGAACCGGCGCGCCGGTCATCAGTCGCGTAGCCGTTCCCGGCACAACGGCGCGGCTGGGTACGGCGCCGGCGGTGATCTCTTCCAAGATTTCCAGTTCGCCGGCGCCGTCGGCCAAATCCGCCATGCGGAGCGCGTAGCCGTCGACGATGGATTTGTCGTAAGGGGGCGAATCGAGATTGCAGTAGACCTCTTGGGCCAAGACGCGGCCCAGCGTTCCCGAAAGGTTGACCGCTTCTGGCGGTAGAGGGGTTGCCTGTTCGAGAACCAGCCGTCGAGCCTCGTCGACTTGCAACATGAGCCGTGGACCTCGACGGGGAAAACGGTTCAGACGGCCGCCTGAGTTTGCAGAAATCGCCGCAACAATTCCACGCCGCAATCGGTCAGAAAACTTTCCGGATGGAATTGCAGTCCGAACAGCGGCCACCGCTTGTGGCGGACGGCCATGATTTCTTCGCCGCCGTGGGGCGCTTGAGCCCAGGCGCATTCTTCAAATTCGCGGTTGAGCGTGCCGGGCTTGATGACCAAACTATGGTAGCGCGTGGCTTGAAACGGATTGGGCAAGCCCTGGAACAGGCCGCGGTTGTCGTGCCGAATCATGTCGGTCTTGCCGTGCATGAGCTGCTCGGCCCGTACGATCTCGGCGCCGGTGGCGTAGCCGATCGACTGATGCCCCAGGCAAACGCCCAAGAGCGGGATCTTTCCACCGAAGCGGGCGACGACGTCGCAGCTTACGCCGGCTTCCTTGGGCGTACAGGGGCCCGGCGAGATGATCAAATGGGTGGGGTCTTTGGCGGCGATTTCATCGACCGTGATCTGGTCGTTGCGAAACACCTGAATATCCAACGCCGGATCGATTTCACCCAACCGCTGCACGAGGTTGTACGTGAACGAATCGTAGTTGTCGATGATGAGGATCATACGCAACCCCTGGATGGAATAGACCAAATCACGATAGCCAGAATGGGCCTGCGGCGAAAGTCGCCCACGCCCAGGGCCGAGGTTGGTGGGGCGGGGCCAGCCTCTTAAGAGCATTCTCAGAAGGCTCTATGCCCGCGACGCCAGTTCAAGCGGCAGCGGACCTGCCGGATGCAACACGATGTCGGTTGCCAGTCGCGGGGCCCGCGCTCCAGCCGGCAAGGCGAAGTCATGCCGACGGATCAACCCGGCCATTGCCAAGACGCATTGCTCGAACCCCAGATACTTGCCCACGCACGACCTCGGGCCGGCCCCAAACGGCAGGTAGATATAAGGCGGCCGTTGGTTGGCCGGCGCCTCGAATCGCTGGGGCAAGAATTCGTAGGGCCGGTCCCACCACCGCGGGTCGCGATGCACCAGCCACACCGGCGCCATCACCAAGCTCCCCTTTGGAACCGAATACCCAGCTATCTCCACGGGCTCGATCGCCTGCCGCGAAATAGAGTACACGGGTGGGTAAAGCCGCATCGTCTCGCGGATCACGTTGCCGACGAGCGGCAGCCGCTCGACATCGTTAGGCCCCGGCGCTCGCCGGCCGAGCACGGCTCGAATCTCGGCGGCGCTGGCCCGCTGCACTTCGGGATGCTGGGCCAGCAGATACAGTGCGAAGGTCAATGTGGCGGCAACGGTTTCTTTGCCCCCCATCAGCAAGTTGACCGCCTCATCGCGGGCGCGTCGCGCGGACATGCCGACCGTCTGGCCTTGGCGATCGTGGGCATGGCGCAGCCAGCGCAGGGCGTCGACCGGCGGCTGACGGTCGCTGGAATCGTAGGCGGGGGGCACGTCGCGGCGTTGGGCTTGGCGCATGAGGACGTCGTCGAACAAACCCATCGCGGCACGGAGCTTCGCCTTAAACCGACTGGGCCACCAATCGGGGACCATTGAGGCCGACATCATCTCGGCCAGTCCCGCGGCGTGCAGCGTAACGGCCGCGTCATACAATTCGTCGACGTGCGCCGCGGCATCCTGACCCAACAGCATCTCGACATTCAAGGCGAAGGCCAGGCGATCCATTCGCGGCGCGATGTCGATCGTGCCTTGCAAGCCGGCGGGCAACAAGGCCGCGGTCAGAGCCGCCACGGCCGCCGCCTGGGCCGGTCGATCGACTTGCTCCAGCGCCCACCGCACCTTGCGCCGCTGGACGCGCCAGTCGGCCCCTTCGTTGAGCAGCAGACCCGACCCCATCCAGCGACCGAAGTAGCGCTTGATGCTAGGCACCTTGTGAAACGACGTAGCCCGCTTAACCAACATCTGCTCGATCTGATCCGGGTGCGTAAACTGATACACGCGGACCGGGCCGATGCGATAAGTGGCACAGTCGCCGAACTCGGCCTGCACGTCTTCCAGATGCCCCAGCAGATCGCGGCGCAGGCGCTGCAAGTGACCCCAGCCAAACCAGGGAGAGGCCGGGCCCGGCGGAAATTTTTCGCGCGTGACGATCGGCCACGGCCCAACCCCGGGCGGGGCCAAGGAAGTGGCCGGCGGCGATGTTCGGTCGACAATGGACATGGAACAACTCAAAACCGCGGAGGCTGCTACTGTAGGCTAGGGGGTAAAATTAGCCACGGCAAATGAATGCAGCCGCCTTAACCGATAAGGGGGGGCGCGCGGGATACGCCAGGATGCAGAATCCGTACGATGCGACGCGGCCGGCGGCTGAAACCCTCGTAGCCGGCAGCCAGACGCCCCCCTTTGCTTACAGACGTAGAAACCGCCCGAATGTGACACGGCACCTCTGGCTGCCTGTCAAACCCTCAGCTCGGCCGTGTCGCCCAGGCGGTCGGCGTAGCGCTGGCGAATCGGGGCGACGACGTCGCGGAGAAATTCGTCGACCTGCTGGGGGGCACGACCGACGAATTGCATCGGGTCTAGCGTCGACGTCAGATCGACGC
Source organism: uncultured Pirellulales bacterium (assembly GCA_964461275.1). Classification (GTDB taxonomy): domain Bacteria; phylum Planctomycetota; class Planctomycetia; order Pirellulales; family CAYNRE01; genus CAYWTU01. The sequence goes on from CAYWTU010000001.1 coordinate 3,020, forward strand.
CTTGAAACGCCGCATCGCTTGCCAAGCGGTTAAGCAGGTCATTGGGAAGGCCCTGCTGCTTGACGACGGCCGCCGCAGCCTGGCTGTGTTGGCGAATACGTTCGTGAAGCTGCTGCCGATCGCCTCCCTGTTGCACCGCGGCCATGAGGATGTTTTCGCTGGCCATGAACGGTAATTCCTCGGCCAGATGTTGGGCGATCACCTGCGGATAGACCACCAGGGAACTGGCGACGTTCAGATACAAGAGCAAGATCGCGTCGGCGGCCAAGAACGCCTGCGGCAAGGTCAATCGTCGGTTGGCGCTGTCGTCGAGCGTGCGCTCCAGCCATTGCGTGGCGGCGGTGGCGCTCACGCTCGACTGCAGCGCCAAGACAAACCGGGCCAGGCCGCACATCCGTTCGGCCCGCATCGGGTTGCGTTTATAGGCCATGGCCGACGAGCCGATTTGCGTCGTTTCAAACGGCTCTTCGATCTCCTTGCGGCTCTGCAGTAGCCGCAGGTCGTTGCCCGCCTTGTGCGCACTTTCGGCCAGGCCGCACAGCGCGGCCAATACCTGCGAATCGATCTTCCGCGTGTAGGTTTGGCCGGTGACCGCATAGCTGCTGGCGAAGCCCAGTTTTTCGCACACGCGCGCTTGCAGTTGGCGGACCTTGTCGTGGTCGCCGCCAAACAGCGCTAGGAAACTGGCCTGCGTGCCCGTGGTGCCTTGCACGCCGCGACACTTGAGCTGCGCCAGGCGGTGCTCGAACTCGGCCAGGTCGAGCGCCAGATCGTAGGCCCACAGGCAAGCCCGTTTGCCGATCGTGGTGGGCTGCGCGGGCTGCAAGTGGGTGAAGGCCAGGCAGGGCACGTCGCGGTGCGCCGCGGCGAACGCGGCCAGCCGATCGATCACCGCCGCCAGTCGGCCACAGAGCCGTTCCAACCCTTCGCGCATGAGGATCAGATCGGTATTGTCGGTGACGTAGCAACTCGTGGCCCCTAGGTGGATGATGCCGCGGGCCGAAGGGCAATCGTCGCCGTAGGCGTGAACGTGGGCCATGACGTCGTGGCGCAGCTGCTTTTCGTATCGGGCGACGGCGACAAAGTCGATCGCGTCGACGTGCGCCCGCAACTCAGCCAATTGCGCGGCGGAAATGTCGAGCCCCAACTCGGCTTCCGCCTCAGCCAGCGCCACCCACAGCCGCCTCCACGTGCTGGCCTTGCGCTGGGGCCCCCAAAGGCGAGACATCTCGTCGGAAGCGTAGCGGCCGATGAGCGGATTGTCGTACAAGTCGTGGGACATCGTGCGGTTGGGCGAAAGGGTTCGGCTCGATGGATCGCTGAACAATCATTTTAATCGCGGCTGTTTCCGGGCAGCAGGGGGCGCGGCTCTTTTACACCCTGACCGGCCGCAGGCAGGCGGTATAATCAGGCGGCGAACGAGCCAATCGACGTCTGTCGCTAGAGAGCCCCCGTGCTGCACGATTCCGAGCGTCCGCTGGCCGAAATCACGTTCCTGCGAGTCTTTTCGCAGTTGCGGCCCGGCGAGTTGATCGGCGGTTTTCTTCAGCCGCTGGGCCACCTCCGCGGCGAGGCCGCGCCGCCTCCCGACGATTGGTTGCCCGACCGGGTGCTGACGCAATTGGAGTGGGACCGACGCTTGAAATCGTCGGCCGCCGAGGTCAAAGCCGCGCTGGAAAAACAGTATGTGGCCGACCGCCGCGCGTTCTTGGCGCGAGTCGGCAGCGTCGACCGGCTGGCGGAGATATTGGACGACGAGGCCCACAGCCAGTCGGGTCCGGCGCACCGTCGCTACTGTCACGGTTACTCGGTCGAGCCAGGGACTGGCGAGCGGCTGCTGGCCGTGCCGATGTTGCGGTATTCGTTCCAGCGGGTGGAAGATTATTGGGTCGCCCAGCCGCCGAATCTAGACAAAATCGCCGCACAGGTCTTGGCCCAACCGGACGGCCAACGGTTTCTACGCAGCTTTGACTTTCACTACGTATTTCCCGAGCGGATTTTCACCGAGCGCCAGTCGCCGACGCACGAGGACGGGTACGTCTGGGACGGCCAATGTGCGGAGACGCCGCCACACCTGGGCCGCAAGTTCCCGGGCATCTTCTTCGCGCGCTGGCGACGGTCGATCGCGCCGATCTGGCGGGCGTTCTTCAGCGGGCTCAAGGAGCGCGGCGTGGCACTCAACGGGCTGCTGCTCGATTGGGAAAAGCAGCTCAGCTTTCATTACATCAACGAGCAACGAGACGAACATGGGCGGGCGGGCATCTTCGGCTGGTTGCGTTCGCACCCCGATTGGCCGCCGCTGGCCAAGAAGTATGGCTTGGACCTAGTCGGCGCGGAGAAGTGGCGGGCCGACCGTCCGCAAGGCCAACGGTTCACCGAGGCGATGCACGTGCATCAGGCCGAGCAAATGGGCGTTCTGTACGAGACCGTCAAGGAGGTGTTCGGAGAGGCGCTGTGGCTGTTCAGCAATTACAACCATTTTTACAAATGCGCCACTTATCAAAGCGGCGGCGACCGCACGTATTGTCACTCACCGGTCGGTTGCGGCGCGACGTTGGGAAACTTTCAAAGCGTGCCGGCCTACAACTCGATCAATTCCAGTTGGCGGCCCGGCCTTCCGGTTAAGCCGATGCAAGCGCCGTCGTATGGGGTGGGCCTGACAGGCTCGCGCGACGGTTCGTCCTGGGACCGCTTTCTGTTCGATCAGTTCACGCTCCGCCGCATCGCGGCCGCCAGCCGTCAGCCGTCGGCGCCCTACTTCGCCAACTTGGAATACGCGGTGAAAGCGGGCGCGCCGCCCGAAGAACAGGCGCTGTGGTACGAGCAAATTCGCTGCGCTGCGTGCTTGGGGGGCGACCCAATGTTGTTTTGGGACCGGTCGCGCAACCAAAGCGTCGAGACCAATACGGGCTGGGAACGGGTTTTGGCCGAGATTGAAGGCGTGTTTCAGGCGCAACAGGGCGTGCCGCGGACGCCCGAGCACATTACCTGGGCCGAGCGCATCGCGGTCACCTGCACGATCGACGTGGCAGGACAACTCGTCACGCGGTTCGTACCGAACCCGGCCGAGCGCGCGGCGTTTCACCGACAAGAGGCCGAGGGAAGACTGACGCTGCTGCATCGGCCGTCGGGCCGGCGGTGGGACTTCTCCCGCGGCAAGATCGTCACGATCGAACCGGCCGAGGCAGGCGGCGCGCCGGCGCCGGGCGTCGGTTGGTGGATCGTGCAGACGAATCGGCCCTTGGCCGAGCGCGATCTTTGGCTGGCCGAGTGCCGCGCGGCGGCCTGGCAGATTCTCATGCCCGGCGCGCCGAGGTGAACCGGTGGCAAAGCGGCGGTAGAATGTGGCCGCTGCCGTCTTACCGACCACCCCGCTCCAAGGAGCACCGATGCCGAAAGTTACCTGTTTAGTCGCCGCACTATCGCTTCTCAATACGGTAGGTGTGGCTCGGGGCGAGGAGGAGTTTGCGCTGGGCCCGCTGTCGCAGGTGCAGGCCAACATCCCACACGGCACGGTGACCAAGCACCGATGGACGAGCCCGACGCTGGCCAACACGGTGCGCGACTACTGGCTGTACGTGCCGGCTCAGTACGATCCGAATCAGCCGGCCTGTGTGATGGTGTTTCAGGACGGGAAGTGGTACGTCGACGCCGAAGGACAATTTCGCGCGCCGGTGGTTTTCGACAATTTGATTCACACCCGGCAAATGCCAGTGACCATCGGAGTGTTCATCAATCCAGGCGAATTTCCGTTACAGGCCGGCCAGGACAAGCCGGCGTCCAACCGCAGCGTGGAATACGACACGCTCAGCGACGCCTATGCCCGATTTTTGCTCGATGAATTCCTGCCGCACCTGGGCAAGACGTACAAGCTGTCGTCCCGGGCCGACGATCGGGCGATCTGTGGAATCAGCTCGGGCGGCATCTGCGCTTTTACGGTCGCGTGGGAGCGGCCCGATGCCTTCTCCAAGGTCTTGAGCCACGTGGGCAGCTTTGTCAACATTCGCGGCGGACACGTTTATCCGGCCTTGATTCGCAAGACGCCCGCCAAACCGATCCGTGTGTTCTTGCAAGGGGGTTCGGAGGATTTGGACAACGAACACGGCAACTGGCCGCTGGCCAATCAAGAGATGGCCGCGGCGCTCAAGTTCGCCAAGTACGACTACCGCTTGGAATTCGGCGGCGGTGGGCACAACGGCAAACATGGCGGGGCCATCTTGCCCGAGTCGCTGGTCTGGCTATGGCGCGGGCATCCCCAGGTGAAAGCGGCCGAGTAGTTGTCATGTTCCCAGGGCTGCCTGGGCGCCGTCGCCCGGGTTCCGCCGCCAAATTGCCCTCTTCGCGTTCAACGGCAACCCGCCATGGCTGGACAACCGGCGCGGCGCCTACCCCGCCGGTCGACGGGCCACCACGCGGTGAAAGTGCAGTTCGACCTCGCGCTGCACGACGCGCCGCACTCCTTCCTCCAAACAATGTGGTTCGTTGTCCTCTTGGCCGCGCTGCATGATGTCGGCCAGTTTGGCGCCCGGCGGCACGGTGAACGTCGATTGGTAGATGATCTGGTTGCCCGCATCCAACTCCGGCACGATAAAGTGGCACGTGGCGCCATAGGTCAACATCCGCGAGGCGTAGGCGTCTTGATACGGACGCAGGCCCGGGAAGCTCGGCAACAGGCCGTGGTGCAGGTTGATGATTCGCCCCCCGGCATATTTCCAGCAACTGCGGGCGGGCAACACTCGCATGTAGCGGGCCAGGATGATGTAGTCCACCTCATACTCATCGCAGAGGGCGACTAACCGCTCGTCGTCAGGTTCGCCGCGCTCGTTGCCGATCAAGTGCCAATCGACGTTGAATTGTTCGGCGAGCGCCCGACAGTGAGCCCGATTGCCGAGCATCACGGCCGCCTCGGCCGAAATCCGCCCATCGCGAATCGCCCGCAGCAGCGCCAGCGGCGGCTCGGTTCGCTGGGTGGTGCAGATGGCCAAGCGGGGCCGTTGCGCCCGTTCGTCGCTGGACCAGACGCGGATGGAAAGCTGCGTCCGGCGGCCGATTTCGGCCATGGCGGACTTCAGGTCGGCATACTGCCCTGGCTCCAGGTCGATCCGCAAGAGCATGGCGAACAGCCGCTCTTCGTCGTGATCGTACATCTGGATTTCGGCAATGTTGCCCCCCTGGCCGGTGATGTGGTGAATGATGGGGTCGGCTAGGCCGCGGTTGTCGGGCCCCACGGCGGTGATCACGATTCGCATGGCGGGATACTCGGGCGGAGGAGGCGGTTCAACTGGCGGAAAAGCTGGCGTGCAGGCGCTGTTGGCACAGGGCCGCAAAGCGTCCAAACACAGTGGCCGCCAAACGGTGCATGGGCGCCATGGAGGCTGCGGTGGTTTGGGCGTGGACAGCGCCGAGGTCAATATAGTCCAGCGCGGCAATTTCCTCACGGCCCGCGGGTTCGTCCAACCAGCGGCGAATGGTCGGCTCGGTGACCTCCAGATGAAATTGCAGACCGTAGGCGCGCTTTCCAATCCTGAACGCCTGGGCCGGACACGAGGCCGACGTGGCCAATAGGTCCGCGCCCGCCGGCAAATCGAACGTGTCACCGTGCCAGTGGAACAACCTTGGGCAGCGGCCCACGCCTTGCCACAGCGGATCGGCCTCGGCGGCTTCGGTGAGCTCCACGTCGTACCAGCCGACCTCTTTGTGGCAGTGCCGATACACGCGGCCGCCCGTTGCCTGCGCCAAGAGCTGGGCCCCCAAGCAGATTCCAAGCGCCGGCAACTCGGCGTCCACGGCCTGCCGAAGCCAGGCCACCTCGGGCAACAGGAATGGGTGCCGCTCGACTTCGTCGGCGTTCATTGGCCCGCCGAGCACTACCAGGCCAGCTAGTCGCAGTGGGTCAAACCGCTCGGGGAGCGCCCGCCACAGGTCGATGATTTCCCAGGGCATGCGGGCTTCGTCGAGAGCCGTGGCCAACGTGCCGGGCGATTCGTCGGCCGTGTGCTTGAAGATCCAAACGGGCGGCGAAGCGGCCATGGGGTGATTTCCCGTAGTTTGATCGGCGCGGCGTGAAGAGCCGGCGTCGAGAGGGTTTGTCTATTTTCGAGCAGCCAACATTGTGTCGTCAACACGGACCGCCTGGCATCGCCCCTTGTCCAACGGCGTAGACTGATGTGATTGGAGCCCCGCTGCAAGATTGCTATTCCATGAACGCTGATTGGCTGATCCAGGTCGCGGTTGGTTTGTTGTTGGCGGCGGTGCTGATGGCGGCGCTTTGGTGGCAGCAGTGCCGCACCAGCGACGCGGGCATCGTCGACGTCGGCTGGTCGTTTGGATTGGGGTTGGTCGCCG
>CAYWTU010000001.1:9374-12101 GCA_964461275.1 uncultured Pirellulales bacterium
CAGCAAGCTCGGACGGCGATCCACTTCGACGGCTGACGGTGGGAAGTCTCGCGGGCGCGTGGTCGATCCGGTTAGGCGGCTACCTGTTGATCAACCGCGTGCTCGGCAAGCCAGAGGACGGACGCTATCAATCGCTGCGAGCGCGTTGGGGCGATCGAGCGAAACGAAACTTCTTTTGGTTCTTCCAAATCCAGGCGGTGCTGGCTGTATTGTTCGCGCTGCCGATTCTTGCGGTAGCCCGCGCCGCACGGCCGGCGCTCGATGTATGGGACGGGCTGGGAGCGCTCGTGTGGTTGGTGTCCGTGGGAGGAGAAACGCTGGCCGACGCGCAATTGGCTCGGTTCCGCGGGCGGTCGGAAAACCGCGGTCGCACTTGCCGCGAGGGCCTATGGCGTTACTCACGGCACCCGAACTACTTCTTCGAGTGGCTGCACTGGTTTGCCTATGTGCTGCTGGGCGTCGGATCGCCGGTGTGGTGGATTACCTGGTTGGGTCCGCCCCTGATGCTGTTGTTCCTGTTCCGATTGACCGGCATTCCGCACACCGAACGGCAGGCGCTTCGTAGCCGAGGCGACGACTACCGCGAATACCAACGGACCACGAGCGTGTTCGTGCCGTGGCCGCCCAAGCGCCGTCGAGCTGAGACGTGAGGGGCGACGACTCGCCGCCGACCGGCGTCGCGATTCCATTGGCGAGCGGGGGACGATAGTCCCCTGTTTCGTTGCGCGGCACGAAACAGTGGACTGAAGCCCACCGCTCGCCGTTTGAAACGACGTCCTGCCGCCGCCTTGGATTACACTGGCGGGTATGAGCAGCGCCGTGGGAACTCCTGCACTAGAAGCGATGCCGGCGGAATCAGCGCCGACCGTGATGCGACGACAGCGGCGCGGGGGGTTGCTGCTGACGTTGCTCGTCGCGGCGTGCGTCGTGTCGGTGGCGGCGGTGGCGGTAGTGACCGGGAGGGATTTCAACAAACGTCCGGATTGGCAATATGCAGCCGGACTGATTTTGGCCTTCAGTCAACTGCAACTGGCAGTGGCGTGGTTCATTCTGCGTCGGTCGCGGCCGCTGCGACATAGCGTTTGGCTTGTCGTTACGCTCGTCGTGTGGCGCTGGCTGGTGGCAAACTCTGGCTTCGAGGACGATGGACGTATCTTACGTGTAGACGCCAATGAATGTTTCGGCATCCTCTTGGGCCTTTGGCTGCCTCTGGGCGTATTGCCTGCCCTGGCACTACTTCCCTTCGGCGCGTCCTTGGCGAAAAGTGGGGAAGCAAACCGTGGACAGCACCATGCTGTACAGCCGTTCCAGTATCGGTTGCGGACGCTCCTGGGTTGGTTCCTTGTGGCCAGCATGGTTCCCTTATTCGGTCGTTTCGTCGAAGAATGGGCCTTGTGGCAATTCTTCGAATGGCCTGTGCCTTTGATGCCATTGCTCCTGGCCGGCAGCGGCGTTCCGATTTGTACGGCGGTGGCCTTGGGAAGCGGCCGGTGGCGAACTGTCGCCGCAGGATTGTGCGTGTCGTTCGGAGCATGCATGGTCGCCGATTTATGCTTGGATTCCGACTGGCCCGGCTTCTGTACATTCGTCGTTGCCCCATTCCTGGCCCTGTACCTGTTGATGCTTCTGGTGCTCCGGGCGGCGGGGTACCGGTTGGTCTATCGGCCGTGGTGGCGGCGGAGCGCCAACGGTTGAGCCCACGGGCGGTGGGGCGATGGCTAAGAAGGCAACTCGCGGCGCTGCGATCAACAGCCGCTGCCCCACGATCGCCGATCGCGGCTTTGTAACCTCCGCCCCGGACCCTTGTACCGGCGAAAAACCGCCTAAAACCGTGGGAATCCCCGGATTGTCAAGGCCCGCCCTGGCCCAGTAGAATCATGGGTTCCCAATGCGCCCCGGATGCCTTACGCAGCACGGGGTTACGTTCGGTCGAGCGGCCCTGCGCACGACCGCCCCGCAGCACTGTCCGACGTGCGTCGGCGCGCCGCGCGGCATGAGCGTGCGCAGGCGGCGGCGCTGCGGACGTCCGCCTGCTTCGTGTGGAACCTGTAAGAGCTTTCTGTGATGTTCGATTCTCTGCGAGACAGCCTCGGTTCGGCGCTGAAGACCTTAAGTGGTCGCGGCAAGCTGTCTGAATCGAACATGCGCGAGGGGCTGCAACTGGTCGAACAGGCGCTGCTCGAGGCGGACGTCAGTTACGACGTGGCCAAGCAGTTTGTGGCGACGGTGGCCGAGCAGGCGGTCGGCGAGCGTGTGCTCGGTTCGCTGAACCCCAGCGAGCAGGTGGTGGGCCTGGTCTACCAAGAGCTCCAGAACCTGATGGGGCCGGTCGATCATTCGCTGCACCTGCGGACCGGCACGAACATCATCATGCTTTGCGGTTTGCAAGGTTCAGGTAAGACGACCACCTGCGCCAAGCTGGCCAACCTGATCAAGTCGCGCGGTCGGCAGCCGATGCTGGTGGCGGCCGACTTGCAGCGGCCCGCGGCCATCCATCAGTTGCATGTGTTGGGCGAACAGATTGGCGTACCGGTCTATTCCGAACAAGGGGCCAGCGACCCGGTGACGGTCTGCCAGAACGCGGTGAAGCGCGGCGCGGCCGATGGGCACGACGTGGTGATCTTGGATACGGCCGGGCGGTTGCACATCGATCAGGCGTTGATGCAGGAGCTCGAACGGATCGATCGTCGGCTGGAGCCAGGACAGATTTTGCTGGTGGTGGACGCG
>CAYWTU010000001.1:12111-25149 GCA_964461275.1 uncultured Pirellulales bacterium
GCGATGACCGGCCAGGATGCGGTCAACAGCGCCAAGGCGTTCAACGAGGCGCTGGAGTTGGACGGCGTGATCATGACGAAGCTCGACGGCGACGCCCGTGGCGGCGCGGCGTTGAGCGTCAAGAGCGTCACGGGCGTGCCGATTAAGTACATCGGCGTGGGCGAACACATTGACGCCTTGGAAGAATTCCACGCCGACCGGATGGCGGGCCGCATCTTGGGCATGGGCGACGTGTTGTCTTTGGTCGAGCAGGCGCAGCAGAAGTTCGATCAAGAAGAAATGCAGCGCCAGGAAGAGCGGCTAAAGGCGGGCGAGTTCACGCTCGACGATTTCCGCAAGCAAATGGCGCAGATGACCCGCTTGGGTCCACTGGGCAAGATCATGGACATGATCCCCGGCATGGGCGGCCTGACGAAAATGATGGGCGACGTCGACGCCGAAGGAGACATGCGGCGGCTGTTTGGAATGATCGATTCGATGACGCCCGCCGAGCGCCGCAATCCCAGCAAGATCATCGACCAAAGCCGTCGCCGGCGGATTGCCGCGGGCGCCGGGGTGGAGCCGCACGAAGTCAACGACCTGGTCAAGAGCTTCGAGGCGATGTCGGGCATGGTCAAACAAATGGCCGGCCTGAGCATGCGCGAGCGGATGAAAAAGGTTCAAGAGTTGCAGCGGGGCGGATTCTTGGATCCGGGCGCGAAGTTGATGCGCGAGAAAAAGGGGACCGGCAAGCGGCTCACGCCCGACGAGCGCCGCCAACAGAAGAAACAACGTGAGAAAGAGGCTCGTCGCCGCAAGCGCGACGAGAAAGGCCAGCGGACTGGCGATCCCAATCACCCACATCGTTCCTAAGGAGATACCCTTGGCAGTTGTCATTCGCATGAAACGCTTGGGGCGCAAGAACCGGCCCTTCTACCGGATTTGCGCCACCGACAGCCGCAGCCCTCGCGACGGCAAAGTCATTGAAGAGCTGGGGACTTACGACCCCATGGTTCATGAAACCGACGCCCGCTGCACGCTCAACGAGCCGCGCGTGGAGCATTGGTTGGGGGTGGGCGCCAAGCCCAGCGAGGCCGTGGGCGTGCTGATTAAGAAGTATGGCGCCGGCGGCACGCACCGCGAACAGATGTTGGCGGCCAAGGCCAAGCTGTCGGCCCCCAAGGAAGTTCCACCAGCGCCCGTCGTCGCGCCGCGCAAGAAGAAGCAAGCCGAGGCTGAAGCGCCCGCCGAGGAAGCGCCGGCGGAAGACAGCGTGGAGGCGGTGGCGGAGGCGGCCGAATAACGAGCGCGTGGCCAAGCGACCGCGGCGCCAACCGCGAGCGTGGCCGACGCGCCGGCGAGGGGGATCATGCGGTTTGACGTGTTGACCCTGTTTCCGGAGATGTTTCCGGGATACCTGGGTCAAAGCCTGCTCAAGCTGGCCATCCAAAACGGCTTGGTCGAAGCGCATGTTCACAACATTCGCGACTGGGCTACGGGAGTGCATAAATCGGTTGACGATCGGCCATTCGGCGGCGGCCCCGGCATGTTGCTTAAATGCGAGCCGGTGGTGGCTTGTGTCGAAGCGGTCGAGAAACAGACGGAAACGCCCAGCCATCTGGTGATGCTGACGCCCCAAGGCCGTCGGCTCACGCACGCGGTGGTGGGTGAGCTTGCGGGACATCCGCGGCTGACCTTGCTGTGCGGCCGATACGAGGGTTTTGACGAACGCATACGGGAGATCCTGAAGCCAGACGAGATTTCGCTGGGCGATTACGTTCTGAACGGCGGCGAGGTGGCGGCCATGGCGATTATGGACGCCGTGATTCGCCTGATCCCCGGCGTCCTGGGCCATGAAGAAAGCGCCCACAGCGATTCCTTTGCCGGCGAGCAACCACGACTGGAATACGCCCAATATACGCGGCCCAGAGAATTCCGCGGATTGAGCGTGCCCGATGTGCTGCTCGGCGGCAACCATCGCCAGATCGCTCAGTGGCGAGAACAGCAGAGCCTGATCAAAACACAACAGCAGCGGGCCGACCTGATTGATCGCGGGCCCCGCGGCCCTTCACAAACCACGACGCCGTAAACCTGACGAAAGGAACCGAAAATGGACCGCAAAATTTTGGACTTGGTGGAGAAATCCTCGCTGAAGGCGGAGCCGCCCAAATTCGAGATCGGCGACACCGTCGACGTCCACACCCGAATTCTGGAAGGCGAAAAAGAGCGGATACAGATATTCAACGGCACGGTCATCGCCCGCGCCGGCGGCGGGAGCCGGGAAACGTTTACCGTGCGGCGGATCGTGCAGGGCGAAGGGGTCGAACGAAAGTTTCCCCTGCATTCGCCCCGGATCGCCAAGATCGAAGTCAAGCGCAACGGCATCGTCCGCCGGGCCAAGCTGTATTACCTTCGCGATCGCGTCGGCAAGGCGGTCCGCCTGAAACAGCGCCGCGTGGTCAGCGTGGCGGGCGAGGAAAAGGCTGAGTCCTAATCCGAATGGGGTTTGGCATGTCCGGGTTGACCGCCGGGTGGGGCACAGGCCGCAGCTTGCAGCGTGGTGTGCGGCGGGCACGAAAATGGGGGCGGGCCCAGTGGCGGCGATGGTTGCGATGGCTTCTGCCGCCGCTGGGAGCGCGGGGCGAACGGGCAGCCGCCCGGCATCTACAACGGTTGGGTTACACCGTTGTGGGCCGCAATATCCGGACCCGACATAGCGAGCTTGATCTGGTGGCGGTCGACGGCCGAACGGTCGTGTTCGTGGAGGTAAAGACGCTGAAATCGGTCGAGCGCTATCACCCGGCCGAAATGATCGACCGCGACAAAGAGGCTCGCCTGACCCGCGCGGCGCTGGCCTACCTGAAACGGCATGGCTTGTTGGAGTATCCGGCCCGGTTTGACGTGGTGGCGGTCACGTGGCCGGCGAGCCAAAACAAGCCCAAAATCGACCATTACCCCTGCGCCTTTGACGCAATCGGCCGGGGGCAGATGTTTTCCTAAACTTGCCTGCCGCAAAGGTCGAAACAGGGGGCACGGACTGCGACCCAGAGGCCAAGACCTACCGAACCCACTTCTAGAGGGGGTGTAGTTGCCATTCATCCGGCGGTGATCCGCCCGAAAGTTCGTGTTGCAATTGGCTTGTGGCTCGTTAGGCTATGGTGAATGCAAGGCTACTTTCTTTGCTAATGTCAGGCCGATCCTCTGCGTCAGACAAACTGAGGAACGGCCGGAGTTGCTAGTGCTGTTGGTCTGACATCTTGAAGCGTCGGTTTCTTTCGACGCCGCAGCGCGCCAACTTGTTCTTTGCGCTTCCGCATGAAGCGGATTCGGTTGAGATTTCTTGGCGGCATCCGTGAACAGGTCTGCGTTCGGGCAGTCCTTGTTTCTGGCTGACTTTGCAAGTTGTATTGCAATCGCTTGAGCGTCGTTGTGGGTTGATCCCGTTTTGAATTTTGTGTCTTGACATCTAAAGAGAGAGCAGGTGGATCGATGAAGCGAATGACGGTCAATGCAGTGGGCATATTGGCAGCGACGTTGCTGGTTTTGAGTGCCGCGAGCGCGTGGGCTTCGCCGCTGGGCACGGTGTACAACGTGGCCGGCGTGAATTTCCCCAACGATTTCGCCGCCACGAACGTCACGTTTGACGGCGTGGCGGAGTTGGTGGGTGGTCCGGCGCCGGCCGGCATTTTGGTCAACGAGAGCTTTACGTTCCGCGCGGGTACGCCGGGCGGCATCAGCACCAACCTGGGCGCCTTGCTGGAATGGGAACAAAGCGGCGACGTGATGGAGTTGCAGTTCATCTCCGCCGACAACGGTCCCTACAACAACCTGCCGGGCGCTTGGTCGCTGAGCGTTCACGACATCGACTTCGGCGTGAACAAGGCGATCGAAGTTCGCAACACCCAGTACGGTTACTTTGTCGGCCCCAGCGGCCCGGTGGTGCTTTCATCGGTGCTCTTGAGCGCCTTCGGTTTACGAGCCGGCCCGCACCCGACCGACCCGGCGGTCACCCAGGTGCTGTACCTGGAGAACGACGAGAACGTATTTGACCTGACCATGGGCGTTTTGCCCGGTTTCGACGTCGAAGACACCAGCGGCGAACTGAATGCAAATACCGTGGGCGTCCTGGCCGGCGCCTCGCCCATCAAGGGCCTGGTGCTGGGGAGCATGTATCAGTCGGTTCCCGAGCCCAGCTCGGTGGTTTTAGCGTTGATGGGAGGATTGGGATTGGCTTTGACGGCGCTGAAGCGTCGCCGAAGCGGCCGCTAGTCGCCGGTCGCTCCGCGTGGCTCGACCGGAGCTTGATGGCGTCTGGTGCGGTCGATGGGAGGCGTCGCGGCGCCGGCTTGGCGCCGCGACGGCCAGCGATCGCACCGAACTGCCTCTCGAATCCAGCCGACGCGCGGTGTGGCCGATGGGGTTGCACCGCGCGTTTTTTTGTTTGCTCGTCCGCAGGTTCGTTGCTCGTAATGAGGATGTCCGCCATGTTTGCCGCGACCGATGGCCGTCGCCGGGGTTTTACGCTGGTCGAGCTGTTGGTGGTGATTGCCATCATTGGAATTTTGATTGCGCTGCTATTGCCGGCGGTGCAGGCGGCGCGCGAGGCGGCTCGGCGGTCGCAGTGCAAGAACAACTTGCGACAATTGGGCATCTCGCTGCACAACTACCACGACGCCCTTGGTTCGTTCCCGCCGGGGGCGACGTTTGGGCAGTACTTTGAACCGCCGGCGTTGTTTCCCTCGCCCACGACGGGCGGTGGCGGGTTTTACACCAATGTTTATCTGGCGTTATGCCCTTATTTCGAGCAGACCAGCATCCAAGCGTTATACAACTCGAACTTGAGCTGGGAGGACCAGAACGCGGACCTTATGGCCACCGCCATCTCGACACTGATTTGTCCGTCGAACGGCAACAAGGACAACCCGTCCAGCGATCTGTACATACGACGGATTCAGTCGGAATATCCCAGCTTGGGCGGCTTGTTCGGCTTGGTCGATTACATCGTCAGCAAGGGAGTCAACGACGCGTGGTGCTTTTTTCCAGGGCACGTTGTCTCGTGGCAGGACGCCGCCAGCCTGGACACGTTCGGGAATTCAGGCTGGTTCTATCAAGAGCGGGGCATGTTCGATATTTCATTGCCCAGGGAGTCGACGTTGGTCGGGGCAAGCTGGGTTACGAAGGAGAGCATGATCTCCGACGGCCTGAGCCATACGTTCGCCATCGGCGAAGGGGCGCAGGGGCCCGGTTGGTTCTTTTGCCGGGAACACGGCTGCAAGTTTGGTGACGCCAGCGTCATCACTTGGCAGGGGGGAAAGCCGGTGCCGCCGTTTCAGTTCTGGACGATGCCGGTAAACTTAACAACCCTGAATGACGCCACGCCGGAAAGTCTGTTTACGACCGGCATCTTCGGCAGCACGATGGACAAGCTGAATACAAACCCCATTACGCATACGGTAATCGACGTCACCACAGGAGCCGGATTGTTCCTGGCGGTCTGCCGTCCGAGCCAGGACTGGGCGGGCAATATGACGGGCAGCCCTTCGCCGCATCGGCACCGCACCAGCGGTTTCCGCTCCGATCACAGGGGCGGCGGCAACTTCTTGTTCGCCGACGCGTCGGTGCATTTCGTTCAAGAACAAGTGGATCTTCCGATCTATCGCGGCATGTCGACAATCCAAGGGAGCAAGGAGTTTGCGCAAAATGGCGCCACCAACGAAACGACATCGGCCGTACCGTGATCGGCGTTTGACAGGGCGCTAACGGTGGTGTTGACTAGGGCTCCGCAAACCCAGGCAGCCCTATGAGTGACCGATTTCATTATTACCTTCGCGTGCGCTACAGCGAATGCGACGCGCAGAAGGTGGTCTTCAACGCCCGTTACGCCGAGTACGTCGATCTGGCCACGACCGAATTCTTTCGGGCCTTGGGTTTCGAGGCGGAACTGGTCAGCGGCGAGTTGGACTATCAACTGGTCAAACAGACGACCGAGTGGAAAGGGCCGGCCCGGTTCGATCAAGTGCTGGACATTTGTGTGGCGCTGTCGCACCTGGGCAACACCAGTTTCAGTTGCGTGGGCGAATTTCGATTGGCCGGTGAGGAGGCGGTGCTCTGTCGAGTTGAAACGGTGTACGTCCTGGTTAACGCGCGGACGCTGGAAAAACGAACGCTGCCCGCCGAACTGCGCCGGGCGCTGCAAGCCGGCGCACCGGGGGTGGCGATTGACCACGCGGGTTATCTACCGCGACAGTAGTTTTCTGCCCGGCGATATTTGTCTGCCCGGCGGCGAAACAAGAACGCATCGCAACCCCGTCGCCAGGCCCATGCTATTGCGCCGACGCTTTTTCGCCGCCCAGTGTGTGCAACGTACACTGCAATATCCCGCTGGCCCTCTGGCCGGTCGCCGCGGTGACCGTGTATCGAACGGTCACGCACGGCGCCGCCCGCAATTCGGGGATGTCTAGTTCGACGGTTCTGCGATCGTCGCGGAGTCTTGCCGCCGTCACCAGATGCCGCCGCTCATCGTATTTCTCCGAACCGTAGTTCTCGGTGCGACGATTGGACCACGACACGAGGTGAAACGCTTCCGGAATCTGGTTGGCCTGCGGATCCAGCTCGCCGCTAAAGGTGAGCGCTAGGCCGCCGGGTCGCGATTCAAACGCCATCAGCGCATGCACCGGGGCCCCGGTGTATCGAATGCGATACAGGCCGCCGGGATGCGTCTGGGTGCTGCCCCAGACGAATAGTCCAGACATATAGAGTGCGCCGTCCTGGGGGTGGAAGCGGCCGCGCGCCAGGCCCGTGGGAAAGGGGGCCAATGGCAATGTGGCGAGGCCGCCTTGGTGGGGATGAGCCTTGTCGACGGGCGCTAGCATCAGCCGCCCCTGCGCGAAGGACGTGTACAGCAGCGCGCCGCCAAGTGGTCCCCAGGCGCCGAGCGGCGCGCGGACCGGTTCGGCGGGCGATTGATCGAGGTAGATCGGCGCCCAGCACAGCGGTTCGGCAATCGCCGGCGGTTCGGCCTGGCCCGAGGGCGGATAGGCGCGGGCATAGCCGTAGTAGGCGCCGGGCTGCACGCGAATGAGGGCGTTGTTGGGAACCCAGTGGCCGTCTTGTTCCGAGACAAAGCACGTACCGTCGTCGTCGAGCCAGACGCCATTGGGCGTGCGAAGTCCCGCGGCCAGGATTTCCGTTTTCGAGCCGTCGGCCGCGACGCGCAGGAGCGTTCCGTCGTGTGGCACCGCCGGCTCGTCCAGCCGGGCGCCGCGGGCATAGTAGAAGTTGCCCGCGGGGTCGGTTTGCAAGCCGCTGGCAAACTCGTGGAAATGTTCTGAGAGCAGGTGATCGCTGTTGAAGGCGTCGTAGAAATCGGTTTCACCGTCGCCGTTGAGGTCGTGGAGGCGCACGATTTGATCCCTGCAGCAGACGAACACCTCGCCATCGCGGATTTTCAGTCCTAGCGGTTGATACAAACCGCTGGCGATCCGCTGCCACTGGAGTCGGCCATCGTCGGCCAGCAGACCGCTGACCTTCCAGACATCGCCATCGAACGTGCAGGTTGCCAAGGATTGACCGTCGGCGAAAAAATCGAGGCCCGTGAAGCGGAGCCGGCATGCCCAGGGGTTGTCCGCCGGCTCGGTAAGCACATCGACGGCAAACGGTCGCTTGCTCTCGCTCTGAAGCGACTTGGTGGCCAAAACCTCGGACCAGCGGCGCGGCCCACCATGCGTGAGCGGCTCGAGTGATTCGGGTGGCGACGCTCCGGCGGCAATTCGATCGAGCTCCGGCTGCGAAATGTCCGACACCAGCACCTTGAGCAGTGTGGTGTTTTGCGACGGCGCGACGTCGATCCAGTGGGCGCCATCCGGGGCCGCGCGCACCGTGGCTCCATCGCCCACGACGCACACCGCGGAAGCGGCCGGTGCGGCCAAGAGGCTCAATTTCTGTGAAGTGGGGGCGACCTCCAGCGTTCGGCAAAGCACATAGGGAGCTTCGGCGGCCGCGCTTGCGGGCTCAAGGGACGGCGACTCCAACACTGCCGCGCTCCCCACGCGATACGCCAGCACCACCTGGCGGCCGTGGTGATAGTAACCTTGGAATTTTCCCCACGTCGCCGGCAGCGGGCCGTAAGGCTCGCCGTGAGCCAGTTCGCGTGGCCGGGGGTCGCTGGTTTCGCCCGATTCGGGATGGGCCCAACCCGGTCCGGCGGGCAGCGCATACAGCAGCCTGCCGTCAATGAGCGGTCCATCGCCGAAATTGCCGTTGAAATTGACGCCGCGCCAGTCAATGAACGACCGTCCGCTCCAGGCTGCGCGGGCGGAGAGAGAATCGTGTTCGTAGACGATCCAATGTGCGCCGCGGGCGATGCCTCCGTCGCCTGCGTCCAGCCGCACGGCGATTCCTTTGGGCACGCTGTCGCAAACAATGTTCTCGCTGCCCGACTCCGAGGGGAGTCGGATGGCCCCTTCTCGCTGCTGGCCAGGGCCCAAGCTGGGCAAGAAGTAGGTAGCGGCCAGCGAGGGGCCATAGTCCATGCGCGTCCAGGGAGGCTCCGAGGCCTGCCGGGGCCCGCGCTGGTCGCCCGGGGGCAGCGAAGCCAGATAACCGGCGTCGATCGGCGCGTAGTGCGCTGGATTGAGCGGCTTGAGAAATGTTTCGCGAATGTAGTGGATCGCGTCGTAGCGTTCTTGAGGCGTCAGATGGGCGTGCGACGGCATGGGGCCTGCGCCGTACGTGACGGTTCGATACATACGATAAGGATCGCTGCCGTGGCGGAGCTGCAAGGTGGCGAACCGCCAGTGCATCATGAACACGCCTTCGCCATGTTCGTCGCCGTGGCAGTGGTGGCAATTGCGGCGATAGACCGCGGCGCCGCGCTCTAGCGACTCCGGCCCTTGGTCCGCCAAGATGCCCGCATGATCCAAGCGGCCTTCATCGACGACCATTTTTGGCTGGCGCAGCGTGGCATCGGGCGTCAGCTCGTCCATGCGCTGAGGGCCTTCATGGGCGATATCCAGCACGTAGGCGGCCAGGTCGAGAAAATCCGCCCGACTGGCCAATTGATTCAGCAGACCGCTGGGCATCGCCGAAACAGGGCTGGTCTGTCGCGCTTCGATTTCATCGCGATTTAGGACGACAGGCCGCCCATCGGCCGACAGATCGCGGAGAGTCACGGTGCCTGGCGCGTCGTCTACGATTAGGCCGGTGTGCGTGCGTCCTTCGCGCTTGTTGATGAAAAGGGTGTCGTAAACGGGCAGAATAGATTCCGATGGCCGCACGAGTGACGACACCAGGGCCATGTCGTTTAGGGGTCGCGGCAGGGCCGTTAGATCGGGGCCCCAAGGCGTTTGGCCGGCGGCGGACATGTGGCACGATGCGCAGCGGAGGCTCGGCTGGCAGAAAACCAACGCCCCGCGGACGGGATTGCCATGCGCGCGTACATCGGCCGCGAGCGTGGCGGGGTCTTCCGCCAGCAATTGCTCTTCGAGCGGTGGCCGCTTTGAAGGGGCCGATTTTGCGGGGTTCGATGACGGGGCAGTTGCCGCAGGCGGGCGCGGGTTGACCCGGCCGCACCCCGGCCAGGCGGCTGCGACGAGAGCCGCCACCATCATCAGGAGGAACGCTTCCGCGTGGCGCACGATTGGTAAATGCAGGAATGCACGGCGGTGCGACAGCATAGAACCATGATACTCCTAGGCTGCCAGATAACCTGCCACTGCCAATTGCCCGCTAGTTCCCGTTGATTTCAACGAAGAACCGGCTGTTGGTTGGCCTCGAACGATTTCCCAGGGCGGCGGCAATTCGCGGAACCGATGGCGAGTTTTGCACGACGAAGGCCGCGGCCTGCACATCGGCCGCCGATACGGCATAATGGCTGGGCTCGCGGCACGTCGGCGCGCCGAGGTTGTCGCGGTGCGTTGTCGCGCAGGGGCCGAGTGGCGGAATAGGCAGACGCTGGGGACTTAAAATCCCCTGCCGGGCAACCGGCGTACGGGTTCGATTCCCGTCTCGGCCAGTCACGGGCGACGGGTATCGCCTGATGTTGATCGTGGGTGATGGCGGTTGAATTCCCAACACCGGCGTGCGATGCTGCGGCTTCAAGTGGCGGTTAGATTCCGTTTGTAGTCTGGTCAACGGCATGTCCTCCGCCGCTTTCGACCCCCCGGTGATTGACCTGGAGCCAACGAATCGTCGTCCGGAGCCGCCATGCAAGTTGATCTTTCGCAACAAGTCGCGCTGGTGACCGGAGCGGCCCGCGGCATCGGTCAGGCCATTGCCGATGCGCTGGCCAAAAACGGCGCTCGGGTGGTGTACAGCGACATCGACGCCAGCGGCGCGGAACAGGCCGCCCGTGCGCCGGCGGCGATGAAGAGCGGCAGCGTCGGTTGGCGACTCGATGTGACCAGCGAGTCGGAAACAGCGGATGTCTGTCGCCGCATTGGCAGCGAGTTCGGCCGGCTCGATATCCTGATCAACAACGCCGGCGTCAATACGATGGCGCATCGCGTGCCCGTGGATGAGTTTCCACGCCACGAATGGGACCGGATTCTCAACGTCGACTTGACGGGACTGTACCTGATGAGCCGGGCGGCCGTGCCGCTGATGCGTCAGCGGCAGTACGGCCGGATCGTCAACATTGCGTCGATCGTGGGACTGGTTCCGTTGCGATTGCAGAGCGCTTTTGTTGCCGCTAAGGCGGGCGTGGTGAACCTGACCAAATCGATGGCGCTGGAGTTGGGGCCGGCAGGAATTCTGGTCAACGCGGTGGCGCCGGGTTCAACGCTGACCGAGGGGACCAAACAACTGTTCTACGGCGAAGACGGTTCGTTTCGCCATGCGGTGCAGCAGATGTTGGCGCACGTGCCGCTGGGCCGGCCTGGACAGCCCGAGGAGATCGCCCACGCCGTTTTGTTCCTGGCTGCGCCGGAAAGCAGCTACGTCAACGGCGCCGTGCTGGCGGTGGACGGGGGCTGGATTGCCGGCTATGCAAGGGAGTTTTAGAGGCGGACGATTCAAGAACACTTTCGGCACTCGAGCGGCGCAACAACAACGCATGGCCTCGGCTCATTGACCGGGAGCAAAGACGGAGAATCATTATGGTTCGACCGACGTTTTGGCGGCGGATTGGCAACCCCATTCTTCAGGTGATGGTGATCTTGATGGCTACCGTACGTCCCGCCGACGCCGCCTCGCGCCCGATATCCGTCGACGACCTGTTGGCGGTCCGGCGCGTGGCCGAGCCGCACCTCAGCCCCGACGGTGCGTGGGTTGTCTACACCGTGTCGACGGCCGACGTCGAGGCCAACTCGGTTCGCACCAACTTGTGGCTGGCGCCGACCGATGGCCGTCCGCCCCGGCAGCTCACCACCACTACCAAGAAGGACCGCCATCCTCGGTTTAGCCCCAACGGTCGGCAGATACTGTTCGAATCGAACCGCAGCGGCAGCAATCAACTGTGGGTCATCGACGTCGACGGAGGCGAGGCCCGACAATTGACCACCATTGCTACTGAGGCCAGCACCGGCCTGTGGTCGCCGGACGGCAAGTGGATCGCGTTTGTCTCGGCCGTGTTCCCGGAGTTTTCACACAAACCGTTTGAAGACAGCGACCGCGCCAATAAGGAGCGGCTCGAGGCTTTGGAAAAACGAACGGTGAAGGCGCGCGTCCACACGCGGCTGTTCTTTCGCCACTGGGACTCGTGGGTGGACGACAAGCGGCAGCACCTGTTTGTCATGCCGGCGGACGGCGGCTCGCCGCGCGATGTCACGCCGGGCGATCGCGACGCCTATCCCACCAGCACCACCTTTTCGCTGGGCGACGACTTTACATTCAGCCCCGACAGCAAACACCTGGTGTTCACCGCCGTGCCGGAAAAAGACGAGGCCTGGAACACCAACCACGACATCTACCGCGTGAGCGTGACGGGCGGTGCGTGGGAAAACCTAACCGCCGACAACCCCGCGGCCGACAGCGCCCCACGGTACTCGCCCGACGGCAAATGGCTGGCCTACCGAGCGCAAAAGCGCGCCGGGTTTGAGGCGGACCGTTGGGAATTGGTCGTCGCGCCGGCCACGGGGGGCAAGCCGCGTTCGCTCACGGAGAAGCTCGACCGCAGCGTGGACGACTTTGCTTGGGCAGCCGACGGCAAGGGACTGTGGTTCGTGGCCGAAGAGGAGGGCCGGACGCCCATTTTTTACGTCACGCTGGAAGGCAAGGCCGAAGCGCGAGTGCGCGACGCCACGCATTCGGCCCTAAGTGTTTCCGGTGGCGGCGAGCTCGCTTGCATCCGCAGCAGCCTTTCGGCGCCTCCTGCGGTGGTGGTGCTAGGACGCGAAAGTAAACAGCGCTGTACGATCGATCCCAACGCGGCCTCAAGGCAGCAATGGAACTTGCCCGACGCGGAAAGCGTGAGCGTGCCCGGCGCCGGCGGCGCACCGATGCAAATGTGGATTCTCAAGCCGCCCGGTTTCGACCCCGCCAGGAAATGGCCGCTGGTTTATTTGGTGCACGGCGGCCCGCAAGGGGCCTGGGGCGACAGTTGGAGCTACCGTTGGAACCCACAGGTCTGGGCGGCGCAAGGCTACGTGGTGGCGATGCCCAATCCGCGCGGCAGCACCGGCTTTGGCCAGAAGTATGTCGACGAGATCAGCGGCGACTGGGGGGGCAAGTGTTATGAAGACTTGATGGCCGGCGTGGCGCATCTGGAAAAGCAGCCCTACATTGATCGCGCGCGGTTGGCGGCTGCCGGCGCCTCGTTCGGGGGCTATATGATGAACTGGTTCGGCGTGCAGAACGAAAAATTCAAGACGCTGATCACCCATTGTGGCGTGTTCAACTTCGACACCATGTATACCACCACCGACGAGCTTTGGTTCGACGAATGGGAACATGGCGGTCCGCCGTGGGGGAAGCGCGATTCGTACGAGAAGCACTCGCCGCACCGGTTCGCGCACAAACTCAAAACGCCGATGCTCATCATCCACAATGACCTCGACTTTCGCGTCCCCATGAGCGAGGGCTATCAGTTGTTCACCACGCTGCAGAGGCTGGGCGTGCCGTCGA
>CAYWTU010000002.1:0-24927 GCA_964461275.1 uncultured Pirellulales bacterium
GGCGGTCGTTCATGCGGAATAGCCGTTCGCACTACTTTCGCCGCGCGAGAATTGCCGTCGCCTGGCTCGTGGCCTTGGCGACGTTGATGGGCGGATGGCTCGTGGGGACCATTCAACCTTGGGTTTTGCGGAGACAGGGGTTGGGCCGGTCGAGTATGCACTGGAGCGTCATGCCGGACGGCAGGGTGTGGGGACTCGCTTGTCAGAACGGCTACCTAGCTGTGCTGGAAACACTTGATCGTCCCAGCGCGTTGCAAGTACGGATCACGAAGTGGTCCGAACCAGACGCCTGGAAGGTGCAACTGGTTCGAGGCCCCGTGGCGATCGACGCAGGTCAACGTTACGTGGTGAGATTCCGGATTCGGGCCGAGGCGACGCGGCCATTCAATCTGTTTGTGGCCCGTCCGTCGACCCCCGTCGGCCAACGTCCGCTTTCCTACCGTGGCGAAGCGTCGCAGGAGTGGCAAAACGCGACATTGACCTTCACGACCGAAGAAACATTGGCCGATGCGCAATTGTGTTTCGAGCTGGGCGAGAGTTCGGCCACGGTCGAACTGGAAGACGTCGAGCTGACGGCAGATGTAGACGAGGGCCCAAGCGAGGACCGCTAGCAGTGCTAGTGTCCTTGCCGCAGACTGCCGTTTGGTGGATATCGGCGGCCGACTACAATCGCGGCCGTGATGAACGCCGATCGCACTCGCTGGGGACTGGCGCTGCTGTTTTTCCTCGCGGTGGCGTTGCGTCTGACAACGGTAGGATTGGTGTTCGATGCCGATCGGCCGGCGCCCGCCTTCGAACATGGCGAGATTGCCCGCAACCTGATCGCTGGCCGCGGGTTTCGCGTGTGGTTTTTGGGACAGGAGGGCCCGACGTCTCAGCAAGCGCCGCTCTTTCCGGCGCTGCTTGGCGCTTGTTATCGGCTCTGCGGCCCTGAAACGGCGGCGTCTGTATGGATCATGCAAGGACTTCAGTGCCTGGCCGGCGGCGTATTGGCGCTGCTGGTGGTTCGGCTGGCGTGGCGACTGCTGCCCAACGAGCCCCACGTCGGTTGGTGCGCCGGACTGTGGGCGGCCTGTGACCCAGCCCAAGTGTACCTGGTGACTCACTTGCAGGTGGCGGTTTGGGCGGCACTCTCGCTCACCGCCACGACGTACGCGGCGCTGGGGCCGTGGACCCAAAGCCGTGCCCGCGGTGCGGCGTTGGGCGCTGGGGCGGGGGTCATGCTGTTGATCGAACCGATTTATGCGATCGTCTTGCCGGGGCTTGCCCTGGCAGCGTGGCTTCGAGCCGGCCGAACTCGCCAAATCATCCCTGCCGGGCTAGCGGCGGCGCTGACCTTGGCCGTGGTGCTTTCGCCGTGGCTGATCCGCAATCGGCTTGTGCATGGCGAGTGGGTGTTTGTGAAGTCGACTTTCGGCTATGCCCTTTGGCAAGGGAACAATCCGCTCAGCCACGGTACCGACAAGATCCCCAAGCCCTCCGCCACGGCCCTGCTTGGCGAGCACGATGGATCGCTTCGCGGTCAACATGCGGCCGGATGGGCAGCCCGCCGCGAGACACTGTACATCGACGACGCGCTCCTGAAGCCCAGCAGCTACTGCGATTTCGCCGGGCTGAGCGAACCGCGACGTTCGGCGCTGCTTGGCGAGCGCGCCGGACAGTTCATTCGCCAGCATCGCGCCGACTATCTGCGTTTGTGCGGCCGGCGTCTGCGCTATTTCCTGCTTTTCGACGAGACGAACCCGAAGGCGTCCCATCCGGTGTTTCGTGCTTCGACCGTGGTCTGGCTGACGCTGACGAGCGTGGGCCTGTTGGCAACGGGGCGGCGCTGGCGGGCGCTGTGGCCGTTGGCGGCGACGTTTACGACGATACTGGCCTTTCACTGTTTGACCATCACTTCGGTCCGATTTCGCCTGGCCGCGCAGCCGCTGGCATTTGCCTTCACCGCGCTGGCGGTCGCGCCGCCGCTGGTGCGGATTGGGAACCGGGCCCGCACGGCGTGGGAAAACGCCGCGCGGCGGTCGTCGGCGGCAACGGTGGTGATCGGCCTACGCAATTCCCCGCGCGACGTCGCCGCCCAGGCCCGCGACCGGGCGGCGTAGTGGGGCCAGTCGAAACGATTTCGATGCTTATAGTTCACTTTGGTCAGACGCTTGACGCCCCGGGCCCGTCTGCAAGAATTCGGCGGTTCGGCCTGGCGCCATGCCGCCGGCCGAGGTCTGCACAACGTATCCAATACACGGCGACAGCGCAGCGCCGCGGAGCCTACCGATTATGAACGAACAAGAACGCTGGATCATCTACCCGCTGCTGGTGATGCTCGTCCTGATGCAGGTCAAGGACAAGGTGCTGGGCGGTTTTCGATCGCCCCGCGTGATGTGTCAGGAATTGGTAATTGAAGGTCCGAACAAGGAAAGGGCAGCGGCACTGCAACTGTCCACGTCCGGCGGATCGCTGGCGCTTTACAATAACAAAGGCCAGGTGGCTGCCCAGATCGCACCGGACGAAAAAGGAAACGGTACGCTGGCGCTGATGGCCGAAGGCAAGCCCCACACGTCGTGCGAAACGATCACCGATAAGCAGAAAGACGTGACGCTGGGAGGCATCGTGCGGATCCACAACGCCGAAGGCAAGGTCGTTGCGGCAACATTCGCCAACGAATCGCATGCGGGCGCCTTTGCCACGTACCTGAATGATAAGCCGCTGACCGTCATCGATTCCGCGTTGCACGGGCCCGAACAGAAACCAGCGGGCGGTCTGATCAAGCTGTACGATTCAAACCAACGTGTGACCGCCGCCATGTACACCAGTGAAGACAACTCCGGCAACATCGCCACTTACTGCGAGGAACGCCCGTTGGTGGTGATCGATTCGGTGCATCAAGCCGGACGAATGAGTGTTTTAGACCGAGGGGTCGACACCACCAAAGCGGCCAAGGTGGTCATCGCCAAGGAGCCCAACGGCTGGGGCGCTGCGTTTGTATTCGGACCCGATGGCATGCCGCATCCCTTGGCGCACTTCACCGTGCAGCGCGTGGTGCCGGCGGGAACGGGCGTGTCGCCGGTCGACCCCAACACGCCGCTCGTGCCGCAGAAGCCGCCTGCCGAGCCTCCCGCGCCAACAGACGCTGCACCAACTGACGGAGCACCCCCGGCGGACGCCGCGCCCGCAGGCGCGTCCCCTCCCACGCCCGAGACGAAGCCCGAGGGGGAGTGACGTGCAGCGCGGACCATTCGCAACTGGTTTGGCCGGGACGCGATGATTCCATCCTTCATCACCGGCGGCCGCCAGTGTCTTTATTCAGCGCGGACGGGCACGCCGCCGTTACCCTAACCGTTTACGCCGGAGCGGTTTGCCGGCGTGTTCGCTCATGATGTCGATGAATCGCTGGGCCTGCGGCGTGAGGAATTTTCCGCGCCGCAGCACCAGGCCGTAGGTGCGGTTGGGGAAGTATTTTCCCAGTGGAATGGCCGCCAGTTTTTCGTGGCCGGTTAAGCAAATGTTGGTTACGACCGACACGCCGAGCCCCAACTCGACGTACTTTTTGATCACCTCCCAACCACCCGCCTCCAGGCTGACGTGATACTTGAGCTTGTGCTGCTCGAACACCAGGTCGACCACGCGCCAGGTCGTCAGGTGGCGCGGCGGCAAGATCAGCGGGTGTTTGGCTACATCGTGAATGGTGACCCGCTTCTTTTTGGCCAGCGGGTGATCTTCGGCCGTGATGAGAATTGGGTCGTAAACGAACATCGGCCGATAGTCGATGTCCTCGGGGGCCTCAAGCATCGATCCGACGGCGAAGTCCACTTCGTCGGCCCGCAACATGGCCAGGCCGCTGCGGCCGGTGACGTTGTGCAGCTTGAGTTCGATTCCGGGATAAACGTCGACGAATTGTTTGACGAACTGCGGCAGGATGTACAAGATTGTCGATTCGCCGGCCGCCATGTCCAGCCGGCCCGTTTCCACTCCTCCGCGGGCGGCGGCAAACGATTCGTGCAGCTTATCCATCTGATCCACTAGCGGCGCCGCCAATTCGTACAGCGTCTTGCCGTCGGGCGTGAGCGAAATCTTGGGGCCACGGCGCTCGAACAGCGTGACGTTTAGTTCCCGCTCCAAGGCCTGCACCTGGAGCGAAACGGAGGGCTGGCTGAGAAACAGCTTTTCAGCCGCCTTGGAGATGTTGCCGGCCTGCGCGGCGTAACAAAAACCGCGAAGTTGCTGCAGCCGATTTTGCTTGTAGTACTGCAATTGGGAGGCGCGAGCCATTTTCTAGGCCTTTTTTTAGCGAATGCGCAGCGCGGGGAAGTGAGCCCGTTAACGGCCGTGCGCCAGCGACAACGGAAAAACACCCGGTAAATCGGGACGTTGGACGTTGTCGCAGAGCATAGCGCCGACCAATACAGATTATTTAATGCATTGCATCAATGCAAACTATTGAAGTAATTAACGTTGTCAATGGTGGGCCGGCTGCTACGATGACCACAGAAGACGCACGCGGTCGGAATACTTGCCCGTGCCGTCCATTTTCGACCACCGCCTGACCCGGGGCCGCGTCCACCCCACACCCCCAAAGCGGCCCCGGGTCTCTTCTTTTCGTCAGGCTCGCCCCATTCGCGCATGACGGTGGGTCGCCTGCGGGCCAGATTCACGCCAAGAACCGCCTCAAGACGTTGCCGGTGATCCGGGACGTAATGGAGTCGATCAAGAGACCTGTTGGGTAGGTGATCGACCCGGCCGAGAACACCGCGCCTCCGCCCGACGTCTCGAACGCGACCATTTCGGCGCCGCCGCCGGCGGGATTGAGTCCGCGCGCCAGCAGCTCCGTTTGCGGCGGCGAACTGCCGCTGCGCTTGTCGGTCTCGTGACCGGAGGCGCCGTCGCCGTAGCGCTGGTGCAGTATCCGCTCGCCGAACACCTCCCCTTGCGCCAGGCCCGTGCCTGCGAACGCCCAGTGCCCGGGGTTCAAACACTCATAGGGAGCGCAGGTCATAGCGCCCGGGTCGGAGTAGACGACCCCCAGCAGATTGGCCTCCGATTCGACGTGCGTATGGAAGCGGCTGTCGAGCGCATGGTCCCAACGAGTGACGCAGCGCATCGCCCCGTCGGGCAGGAGTTCGACCACGCAATTGACCCCATTGCCCCCCAGGTACACCAGGCGACCTCCGCGCTCGAATACCCAGCGTTTGACCTTCCAGTACATCTGGGCCGACCAGTATTCGGGGTGCACGCTGAGAACCAGCGCCTGATACCTGTCCAAGTCAAGTGTACCGACGTGCAACTGGGCGTCGGCGTACAAGTCGTAAGCGAATCCTTCTCGCTCCAGCCAGGCGAACAGCCGCCACTCGGCCGGGGCCAGCGCACATTCCATCCGTCCCTCGATCGGGTCGGTGCACTCTTCGTCCGGCCGGATCTGATTCCGCGGTTCGGGCCGATCGAACGACAGCGGGTCGTAATTTTCGGCGTTCCACTCTCCGTATTCCGCCAGCTTGTATCGCGGCAGGTCGGTTTTCGAGTTCACCACAGGCCGGTCGAGCATGCGCGAGGCCAGGATGTAGTTCGACCGACCGCCGAACGGATTGTAAGCGTTCCAGGTATTCGTCGAGGCCAACACCGCCAGCCGGCTTTGGGGCTCTTGCGGCGCGACCACCAGTGGGAACGAACACCACGCTCCCGAGTCGCCGCGAGCCTGAAAATAATATAAGCCGCTTTGTGTCGGCGCCTGGATGCACTGTTGGTGCACGCCGGCGGCGCCGTTGTCCCACCGCACGCCCGTCTCAACGAAATGCTGATCCGGCAGCGTTTGCATCACCGCCCGAGGGCCGTGGTTGTCGTACCAGCCGACGTTGCGAATGAACTGTCGCGCGTAGCCGTATCGCCAGAGCCCCAGCTTGTAGGGCTCAACCGAGTGCATGCGCCACTCGACCCGTTGGTCGCCGCTGGTCCATTTCGGCCAGGCGTAGCCCAACATCCGATCGGACAGCAGGCGGAACTGGTAGGGCGGTCGCGCTGCGTCCACGGCCACCTGGATGCGTTTCGATCCGTACCCCGGCTTGGCCAAGACAATTTCGCAGGGGCCTGCCAACTGTTCGACATAGACGCCGCCGCTAGGGGCCGAACGCACGACTTGCGGCGAACCTTGGGCGGGGATCAACTCGACAGCCACGTCACCCAGCGCAGCATAGTATTCATCGCTAACGTAACCGAGGAGCATGGGGCGTCACGTTGGTTAGGGAAACGGGGGCGGTAGCGATTTCGAGTTGCTGCGCGATGCGAGAGACAACGAATCCTCGCCGGCCGGTCGTCTGGTTAGCTCAAGAACTCCACCTGGTCATCGGCAAACCCGGCCGTACACACCGCAACGCCATCGCGGTTCTTGGCCGGAACAACCAGCAGCGACGCGACGCCCGGGTGTTGCCGACAAAAGTCGGCCGCGAATTCAGTGCCTTGGCAGTAGAACGCCGTGGCCAAGGCGTCGGCGTCGGCGGCCGACGGCGCCATGACCGTCGCCGACAGCGCACCGTCGGCGGGCCAACCGGTGCGCGGATCGAGGATATGCCCCAGGCGGCGTCCGTTATACCGCAGAAACTGCACGCCGCTGCCGGAAGTGCCCAGCGCCGCGTTGCGGAGTCGAATCATGGCCAACCGTCGCTGCGGACGCATCGGATCGCGCACTGCAATGGGCCAGCCGTCTGCCTCGTCCAGCGAACGATTGCCGCGGGCCAGCACGCTGCTTTGTCCACCGTGCAACAAGCAATGATCCACTCCACGTTCCTCCAGCAAGCGTGCGGCCCGGTCCAAGGCGTACCCTTTGCCGATGGCCCCCAGGTTGAGTTCCATTCCAGGCCGCGCAAAACGGACCTGTTGCGCAGCGGCGTCGAGCACGAGGTGCTGGGAACCGACACAGGTCAGCGCGGCTTGCAACTGAGCGGGGCTCGGTACGGACGCCTGCCGGTGGAAAAACCCCCAGGCCTTGACCAAAGGCCCAGCCGTCACGTCAAAGGCGCCGTGGGTGTCGCGCCACAGTTGGCTCGCTCGCGTCAGCAACTCGAATAGATTTGCCGCGACCGACACTTCGCCTTCACAGGCAGCGGCATTCAATCGCGAGACCTCGCTGTTGTCGCGGTAGACGGTCAATTGCGCCTCGAGGGCCTCGACCAGGTCAAGCGCCTCAAGCGCCGCCGCCGTGCCTTCGGCGAAACGACCGGCCGACAGTAAGACCTCAAACTCGCAGGCCATGGCCCGGCGAGCGATGCGCAGCAGATAACCGTCGCGGCCGGCAGACCCGCCGGCGACGGGAGAGCCTTCGATAGCTTCGGTCAAATCCAGCAAGGCCCGCGCGGCAGCCTGGCCCTGCATGAATTCGCGACGATTACTCTTGCTCGGAGCGGCCATTGTGGTCCATTATACCGGGCCTGGGGCGAAGTTTCGGGACGGCGACAATGCAGGCGTCGAACATCCAACAACGACGAACACGATTCGTTTGGCCGACGCTGGTTGGGCTATTATGCGGTAGTCCTGCGATTCTGGTTGCCGAGAACCCCCCCGCCAAGCGTCGTCCGGCGCCGCAGGCGCCTCCGCCGACGAATTGGGACCGAGCGACGCTCGATCTTTTCTTGCCGGACGTGTCCGGCATCCTCGGCCCGCGGCCGGTTGCGACACGATCGGCGACCGACGCCGCCGGCGACGGCGAGCAACGCACCGCCCCTGCGGCGCCAGACGAGGACGCAAAATCCGCCGCGATTGTCGGTGACGCTCCGTCTTGGTCGGCAGCCATCTCGGCCGAGGCGCTGGAGGACGAGATCAAGGCGGCCCATGCGGTGCTCAGCGACAACCTCAAAACAGCGTCCAAGTTCAAGTCAGGCGGGTTCCGCGCGGCACGACAGAGCCTGAGTTGGCTGGCGGTGCTTTTGGAAGTGGTGGGCCGGTTCGACGGCGAAGTACGTTGGCGCGAATCGGCATTGGCGCTGCGCGACGGCGCCGCCAGGGCCGGCCGCAACTGCAAAGCCGCCTCCGACGGCACGTTCAAGGAGGCCAAAGCGCGGGCGGCTGAATTGGCCGACATGCTCCGCGGACAACGTCCCGAGGCGGCGGCCTTGGCGCCGCCCGTCGCCTGGCCGGAATTGGTCGATCGGGCGCCTTTGATGCAGCGATTAGAATTGGCGCAGCGCGAGCGTTTGGCGCCCTGGACTAGCGGCGAAGCGGAGTTTCGCGGCCGTCGCGACGAAGCGAGGCATGAGGCGCAGGTCGTGGCGCTGTTGGCCCGGGTCATCGCCCACGCGGATTTCGAATTCGCCAACGAAGAGTCGTATCAAACGCAGGCCAGCGCGCTTGCGAGCGCGGCCGCAGCTCTCATCGAGGCGAGCAAGGCGAACGATTTTGAGCGCGCCCAGGCGGCCGCGCGCCAAGCGACCAAGAGCTGCGACGATTGTCACACGAACTTTCGCAGTTGATTGCCCAGCGCAACCGCGAGTGATTACGAGCGTAGCGAACTAACGCGTGGTCCGTGGCTTCTTGACCGGCGCGGGCTTCTCCCGCGTGGCGCCATTACGGCTGAATACGGGCAATGGACCTAGCTCGATCATGTTGGCCAGCCCGGCCTCGACCAGTTCGCGTCCCGAGACATATCGGCCGGGCGAAATCCACTTGGCCAGATCCTCGGTAGAAATCCCCAGAAGCTCCGCCAGTACCCGGTCCATCTCCGATTCCAAATGGCCGAAGTGGCGGGCCCATTCGGCGGCCTCGGCCAAGCCCACATGCTCCTCACTTTGCCATTTCATGGGATGAAACAGCAACACGCTAAACGGCGTCACCAACCGGCGAACGCAGGCGGCGAACGGCCAGAGCGCCGCGGACGAACACTCGCCCGTCACGATGCCGGTGGCCCGCAGGCCGCGCAGGCGTATGACGCTCATCAGCGACATGGCGCAATAAGGGCTGCCGCCGGGCGAGTCGAAGTACAGCGTGCAGGCGCCTCCGGGCGGCACATCGAGCAACTTGTCGGTCAATTCCGACTCGTTGTCCGTCAGGTCGCCGACTAGAGCAATCTCGATTGGTCCGTTATGTTCCCCAGACTCCATGACATTACCTTCCACGAGTTGTTCACGGCCGCGCGTCTGAATTGCGTCTGACCCAAGGGCATGTGCCGACAAACGATCGCTGCGGCCGGGAACCCCAGTTGGTCCACACCCCTGTAGACTACATGAAGATTAACTTCGATTGCCCGCACAAGCAACCAACGGGCGGGATAAACGTTGCAGCCGGCACGGACGGCCCCGCTTTTGGGCCATTCGACATGGTCCCACACTCGGGCGGTCGCAGCGGTAGACCGCAGCGGTCATTGGCCGAGGGACCGTGAAGCCGGTCGCCGAAGCGAGGGCATCGTCCCCCTAGCGCACTACGCCCGCTTCTCGTTCCGATCCGTCGGCCGCGCGTTCGCGTAGCCGCGTCTCGCCTTGGCAGCATTCGCACGGCTTGAGCTCGAACATCGGAATCGCGCAGATGTCGCACCAATAGTCGAGCTCGTAGGTTTGGTCGTCTCGAATGGTGTATACGGAAATCACTTGCACCCAGGGCAGTCCTGGCCGTTGACGAACGACCAGTTCCATGTCCTGGTCATGCAATCGCTCGTCCAGCCAGAATCCGCGCCCGCGGGAATCTTTGACGATCGGCACGAGCTGGCCGTCGGTGGTTTCCAGAGCCACGGCCGACTTGGCGTCTTGTTCGTCGTGTTCGATACCGTGCAGCCGCCTCAGGGCCTCGCCCCACCACACGATCCGTCCCTGCAACTTGACGTTCTCGCCCACTTGAGCAAGGTCCGTCGCCGCATGGGCCGCGGCGCTGCTGGCAGTTGCCGGATTGGCGCGTGACCCACTCCCTTCGCCAGCCGCCAGCGCCAGCGACAGTGCGCCCCACATCGCCAACCAAGCTGCGGTTCTCACGGCTCGCCGCTTTCGTTTAAGGAACGCCGAACATGGCGTTGTTACTCGGCTGCCTGGCCCACGAGGACCAGCTTCAGGGGCAACATGCCGCGCTCTGCTGCGCTGCCGCTGAGGTTCAGAATCCACCAGTCGTGCTCGTCTTCGTGTTCGAGCTTGGGGTCGGCGGCCGCTTCCTCCGCCCGTAGCAGGCAGAGCATGGCCGGGTGGTTGCTTTGCGCCGCTTTAGTGCTCAGTTCGATCATGGCCTCGGGCGAGAGCGCCCCGGAAGACGTGTCGTCGGCGGCGGGCAAGAGCAGGCAGAAGTCGCGAGTTTCGGAGGTCCCCACATGGTTGCCGTCTTCGGGCTGCAGGGCGTAGCGCACGGTGTATACACCTGAGGCAATCTCCTGGCCACGGAAGTCGGCGGCGGTCCGTTTGAACTCGACCACTCCCAGCAATTCGCCCACTTGAAACGGATAGAGCATCGACAGCGAGGCCTTGAAATCCGAGCGGGTCTTCCACTCGTTGGCCAGCCAAAGATTGCACAAGGCCCGATTGCCGCGCTTAACCGTCAGGCCGGTCTGGCGAATCGCGCCGACGACTCCTTCGGACAAAGCGTCGGCGGGCGGCGCATCGTCCAGAGCGGCCAGCGAATGTTCCTCGGCCGCCAGCGCCAACTTCGCGCCGGCCAGACACATCAATCCTACTACCATCCCCCACCACACGCTGCGTTTCATGCTTGGTCTTGCTCCTAGGAGTGCTACGATGCTGTCGATTATACCTAGATCGGATTCACCGCGCCGCCGGCCGTTTGGGCCGCCGGCCAGACAGCCTCGTATTCTACGAAAAAGGGCTTCCGGCGGTTGGCCCGGAAGCCCAGGATTTTGAGGAAGTTTTTGCCCTCAACTTGCCGCAGTGACGGCAAGCAGTGACGGCAAGCAGGTGGCGGGTAAGGCGCCGCGGGTTACTGAGCGAACGTCGCTAGAAAGGCGCTGCGGCTCTTGGGGTTGGCCCATTGCAGGCCCAATCCGCGGCCGGCAAAGTAGCCGTCCACTGTATAGGCCGGGGAGGAATTCTCGACGCGGGCCAGCGGCGGGTAGAACACGATTTCGTTCGTACAGCAATGATCGTCCTCTTCCAGCTTACGGGTCAGAATCTCGACTTGCTTTCCGGCTTTGACGTGGCCGATCATGCGGATGTGGTCCAGGCTCATCTCGATCGGTGCAGCCTCGACGCGAACCACGCTGCCGGCCGCCTCGCCGGCGCTCTCGCGGGCGAACGCCACCAGGGCCTCGCGCTGCGAGGGGTTGGCCTTGTCGTCAACGATGACCACCGAGCGGATCGGCTCTGGGCGGACGTTCATCCCCCCGCCGAATCCCAGCGTGTCGGAGCCTTTGACGGCCATGACGACCCGCAGCCCCGTCAGGTCCACGCCCCGAAAGTCGCCGCTTTCGATGCTCCAGGCCATGATCGCCTCTTCGCCCGTCAGGCTGACTTCGGCGTTGGCGAAGCAGGGGCCGGTATAGACGTCGCAGGTGCGCGATTCCAAATAGTCGCCTTGCAGGCCCTTGGCCCAACCGCTGCTGGACAACAAGACGCAAATACCGCAGATCGCGGCCGCCAGGCAGTCTTTTTTGGCTGACATCTTCAGGTCTCCCTATTGGGATATTGAGGTCGGAATTGGCTTGGGAAAATCGGAGCGCGGAACCGCGATATTTTACAACCCCGGCTGATAGTAGTCCAGGCGAAGCGACGCGCCGCAAGTGCAGTTCAAGTGCAGTTCCGGTGCGGGGTATGTGGCGTTACAACTCGGCCGGTCGTGCCAATCGCTATGTAGACGTCCGCCGAGTCCGTGGCGACTTGGCTGGCCGGCCGTGAAGCGACTATCGTAGAAGGCTCGTTCCCATCTCCCGCTGCGTCGCACGAGGAGCCGCCACGTGATTGCCGCCAAGTTTCAATTTTGTCGATACCGCCGCCGGTCGCTTGGGTTGGTTTTGGCCATGGCCCTGGGGGGCCCTGGAATGGTTCTAAGCGTGGCCTCGGCCCAGCCGGCGGCCAAAACCAGCCGCGAACTGGGGGGCAACCAGCTCGAAGTTTGGGGCATGTCGTACTCGACCGGCGCCGACGGCAAGGCGCTGGGCAAGTGTTTTCCGATCAAGGTTACCATCGCGCACCAAGGGGGGCAGGCGTTTCGAGTCGGCGTGTTCGAGAGCGAGGTCGGCGGCGGCGGCCCCAACTGGCGAGCCAGCGGCTGGATGGCGGCGATGATCGCCGCCCAGTTCGTCGGATTCGATCCGGCCAGTACGCAAATCTCATACGACGTATCCGGCTTCGTCGACGGGCCGAGCGCCGGGGCGCTGATCACGGTGGGGACCATGGCGGCTTTGCGCGGCGACACCGTCCGCAGCGACGCCGCCATGACCGGCGCCATCAACCCCGACGGCACGATTGGTCCGGTGGGGGGCATTCCGCAGAAGATTGAAGGCGCTGCCTCGGCCGGGAAGAAATTGGTACTGATTCCCGCCGACGTGCGGCTGATGGACGACGTGAATCAACAGCGACAAGTCGATTTGATCGAGCACGGCAAGGCGTTGGGGGTGACGGTTCAACCGGTGGGCAACATCTACGAGGCGTACAAACTACTGACCGACCGCGAGTTGCCCCGGCCGCCGCAGGCTCGCCATCCCGAGCTCAGCGAAGAAGCGTATGGCCACAACGAGCGGAAGAGTCGCGAGTGGGTGGTGCGGGCCAACGTGGCCTTGGAGCAGTACAAGAACCTGCCCGACACACATAAGTACGAGTTCACCATTGCCAATGCCGAGGCCGCCGAAATTGGTCTGAAACGAGTGGAAAACTTGCTCAACGAAGGGGAGCCGGCGCGGGCGTATCAATCGGCCATTGAATCGACCACGGCTGCCGTATTGTCGCTCGAGGCGTGCCGGCTAAATGAGACGTATCAGACGCGGACGTTGGATCAGGCTGCGGCCCAAGTCCGGGCGGTGGGCAGCGCCACGAGCAAGCTCGACCTAACCATCGGGCAGCTCAAACGAACCAAGCCCAAAACGGTCGGTCAGGTGGCGGCGCTCATCAACGCCCATATCACCTTGGATACGGCGGTGGCACAGTCGGTGTTGGCCAGGCAATTGCTGGAAGAGCAGGCGGCTGACGACGATCAGCGCCTGGGCAACGTGTTCAGCGCTCACGATTACTTTCAATACGCGCTGTTGAACGGCGAGGTGGCCAAAGACTATCTGGAAGCGTTGCCCAATATGGGAGGGCGGCCGTTGGCCAGCGATGCGCACTTGCCGGACGTGGCCGATTTGTTCCTCCACGCCGCCCAGGCCAACGAAAACGTGCTCGACCAGTTGGTGATCGAGGAGATCGCCAAGTCGGTCGGAAAGCGGGCCGAAGTGATCCGGGCGGGCCTGATGCGTAAAGACATCCTGTACGCCCAGAATCGACTAATCCTCAACGCGGTGCTGCCGTCGGTGGTCAAGGAACTTGGGACAGGTCCCTCGGCCGATTACGCTCGGTTGGCCGCCGCGGTCGAAGGGTACGGCGGGTCGTCGCTGCTGTTGGCCAAGTACAACACGCTCCGAACCGAGCTCGACGACGAGTTGAACTTGACCGGAATCGAGTACGAGAAGTCGTTGAACAACATGGTGGACACCGCCGAGGATCAGTTGCGGCGAAGCGTCGCCGCGCTTGTGGAACACGACATCGATCCGACGGCCTGCGTCGAGTATTACCAGATTGGGCGGATGTATCGCGACCGAAGCCAAGTGGCCAAGCTGGATGCGCTGAGCATGTATTGGCGTGGGCAATCGATCGCCTGGGCTTTGGCCCAATTGGCTGGGGTTTCGCTGGCGCAGTAAGCGCCGGACCAAGGGATTGCGATTCAAGAATGCGGCCGGATGGCGTCGCGTGATCCTCGGCGCCGTTTCCCTAAGCCCAAGTGGCGCAAGATGATACTGACCGACAGGAGAGGGGCCATTTCCTTGACACCCTTGTCGCCATGACTATTCTGGAAGGCAGAGCGTCGGTACACTTTTCGGGCTGGTGTCGGCCAGTCGCCAACCGATCGTAACCTAAATCGCTCCAACAGCTTATCGTGTTTCGGTTGGTGGTCGTGTGCCAGGATGATCCTGGCTGATTCGGTTGTCGGCGCTTTGGTCCGCGGCGGGATTCGCGGGGTCTGGGCGTGTTTGTCTTTGTCAAAGGCTCACTCCGTGAAGCGTCGCAACTCCCGTCGTCCCGCTAATTCTGCGCACCTACCCCGCCTTCGGCGGCGACCGCTGATCTTTGAGCCGTTGGAATTGCGGCATCTGTTGCACGGCGTTCATGGCCCCGCGGTCGATCCCACGTTTTTGGAAACCGTGGACAATTCGCGGAGCGTGTTCGACGGCGCCGGCGCGTTTTCTTCTCCTGCTAGCGGCGTTTTGGCCGGCACGCTGTTCAACGACATCAATCAGGACGGCCAAAAGCAAACGACGGAGCCGGGGCTGAGCAACCGCACGGTCTACCTGGACCTGAACACCAACGGGTTGCTGGACAACGGCGAGCCGAGCGTGCTGACCGATTCGGCCGGTGGATATACGTTCAACAACATGCCGGCCGGCAGCTACGTTGTCGCTACTACGGCGTTCGCCGGTTGGAAGCTGACCACGCCCAATGACTTCGAGTTTGCGCCAGCGGTAAACCTTGGTGCTGGCAGCGGAACGCGGCTGCCGATTACGCCGGACTTGAACGACGACGGCGCTCCCGACTTGGTGGTGAGCAACGCCTTTGCCGACAATATCTCGGTGTTTCTCAACGACGGGTCCGGCGTTTTTTCTGCGGCCGTGAACTACGCCGTTGGCGACCTGCCGCGCGCTGTCGAGGCGGCGGACTTCGACAAAGACGGCGACCTAGACCTTGTGGTCGCCAACCTCAGCACGGCAAACGTTTCCGTGCTGCTCAACGACGGCGCCGGCGGTTTTTCCGCGGCGGTGAACTATGCCGCGGGGGGCGGCGCTTGGTTGACGCGCTCGATCGACTTGAACTCCGACGGCAAGCTCGACATTGCCGTAATGAACCAGAATTCGAGCACGGTGACCATCCTCCGCGGCGACGGCGCCGGAACGTTCGTCGCCGGCGGGAATTACGCCACTGGCACGTGGCCTCACGACCTGATTGCCTTCGACGCTGATGGCGACAGCGACATCGATTTGCTTACGGCCAACTTGGTCGGCAACACGCTCACGCTGCTTAGCAACAACGGCGCTGGAACGTTCACCACCAGCAGCATCGCGGCCGCCGCCGGCCCGTTGGAGATCACGCGGACCGACGTTGACGGAGACGGCGAGTTGGACCTGGCGGTGGAAAACTTGAACTCGAACAATATCTCCCTCTTCATCGCCAATGGCGACGGCACGTTTCAGCCGCGGGTGGACTATGCCGCTGGGCTCAACGCCCACCGCTTGCAGGCCGCTGATTTGGACGGCGACGACGATGTGGACTTTGCCGTGGCCAACTACGGTGACGACAACGTCTCGATCCTGCTCAACGACGGTCTGGGCAATCTTTCGGCCCCGACGAACTACGCGGTCGGCGACGGCCCGTTGTTTGTCGAGGCGCACGATTTTGACAACGACGGCGACATCGATCTGGTCGCCTCCAACAGCGAGAACGATTCTCTGTCGATGCTCCTCAACAACGGCGACGGCACGTTTGCCGCGGCGATTGACGTGGCCACGGGGCTCGAGCCGCGGTTCATGACGGTCGTCGATTTCAATCGCGATGGAGCGCTGGACGTGATCACCAGCAATTTTTCCGGGGCCGGCGTGTCGCTGATACGCAACCGGGCGGGCGAGCACCGCGTGGCCGTGGCGGCAGGTGAAGTACTGACCAATTTGGACTTCGGCAGCAGTAGGCAGGTG
Source organism: uncultured Pirellulales bacterium (assembly GCA_964461275.1). Lineage (GTDB taxonomy): Bacteria > Planctomycetota > Planctomycetia > Pirellulales > CAYNRE01 > CAYWTU01. The sequence goes on from CAYWTU010000002.1 coordinate 15,836, forward strand.
GTGCTCGGAGACCAGCCGTCGGCCAACCACACCTTCAAGATCCGCATCGACGACGACGCTTTCAAGACGCTCGACTTTGTCGTCGGCTCGCAAACACAGTCGCGCACGATCAAGGTTCGCCGCTTTGCCGGCGATGACGCCAGCAACATTCGCGTGGTCTATGAGGTGGTGGAGGGCAACGCCGCCGACTGGAACGTCTCGCTGGGGCAAACGAACTTTCTCCTGGGCAAGGCCCCCGTCTTCTCGACGGCCGATTCCGACCCCCGCGGCACGGTGCTGCCGACCCATTTTGGCGACGGTGATATCGACAACGACGACCTGGCGCGTCTGGAAGCCAACATGACGGGCCCCGGCGTCAAGCTGACCGGGCCGCAGATTCCGGACCGGTTGATCTTTGACCTGGATGGCGATCTGGACATCGACACCGACGACCGGGACATATTGCTCGGACAGTTTACGGGCCCCTATAGCGATCCCTGGAACGTGGAGTTCGACCTCAATGTGAGCGCGGTCTCCACCGCCCCGGTCGGGTCCGCGGCGCGAATCAAGATCACGGCCATCGACCTCAACACAGGCGAATCCCGAAGCGCTTTCGCCCACGTCAAGAACCAGCCCTATGGCCCGCTTGCGTCGCAGTTTTTCAGCAGCCAGATCTTGCCCGATTCGCTCGACAAACTTTTGTATGGCTCGGTTGAAACGTTCAAACTCAACATGAAAAACCTGGGGGCCGACCCGGACGTATTCACCGTCTCGGTCGATCCCGTGCCGGGCTACAGCTTCCAGATCATCGACGCCCTCAGCGGGACGCCGATGACGTCGTACAGCATGGGGCCCGGCGGCCCGGACGTGGCGGCGTTTCCCAACGCTGCTCGTCCGGTCATCGTGGTCGTGACCGCCACCGGTTCCGTCCCCCGCGGCACGGTCCAGGAGTTCACGTTTCGGGTTCATAGCACGGCCGGCAACACCGACAGCACGGTGAATTTCAAGCTCACCAAGGCCGGGCCCATGTGGGGGCCCGACGACATCTCGCTGAGCACCGGTCGCCGGCATCAGCTCATGGCCGACGAAGTCACCACGTTTGGAATGACCGTTCGGAACACGTTTGGAGTCAGCAAGACATTCACTTTGACCGCCACGCCGGTGGGCGCCGCCGCGGGTTGGGCTGGCGCCCTTTCACAGACCAGCGTGACGCTTGCCCCCAACGCGCAGACCGACGTTATCTTTACCTTGACCCCGCCGGCCAATGCTTCGCTGGGGACCCTTTCCGATTGGACCATCGCGCTGCGCGACGGCGCTACGCTGCTGAGCATCAACCGCTACGGCGCCCAAATCGACGATGTCCGCAACGTTTTGTATGTGGCCATGGACGCCCTGGCGCCGCAGTACATGAGCCTCAACGCCGCCGGCACGGGCGCAGGCTCCTCGAATGATTGGCTCATGCCCAATCTTCGCCGTCTGATGGAGATCAGCACGACGTACACCAACGCCAAGGGCAACCTGCCATCGTACACCGATCCCAACCATACCGCGGCGCTGAGCGGCAGCGCCATGGGGATGAACGGCGTCGCCAGCGTAATTTTTAACTACTTTGGCCGCGACGAAGACGGCTCGGGCGTGGCCAAGAGCGTCGGTTATGAGTCGCTGCGTTATGGACCCAACGGCGATGAGCTGCCGACGATCTTCGACATCTCGCTGGCGGAAAACCCCAACTCCATGACCTACTTTGCCACCGGCAAGGGCTGGATGAGCAACTATTTCCGCAAGCCGACCGGCGGCGCACGGCTGTTCTTGGACGCCTGGAACCGGCCCCAGTACGTCGCCGCCCCCGAGCAGCACACCATTGGCGACCCGTCCAGCGATCCCGACGCCGCGACCGATCCGGCCCTCGACCCCACCATCGCCAATTGGGGCACGACGCCAGGACTGTACCCGGAGGACCGCTTTGTGGCCGAGGGCAGCATCCGCGTCATGGACTACCAAGACCCGGACGTGATGTATGTGCTCATGGCCGGGCCGGACGATGTGGGGCACATGATCGGCGACGCCTGGGATCCGGCCGATTGGGACACGCGGGGCACCCCCGAGCTTTGGGACGATATTCACATTGACAACCCTCGGGCCCAGCGCGAAGACATCTTGGACGAAATCCGCGAGACCGACGCGGTCTTCGGCGAGCTGCTCGACAACCTCATTGCCCGCGGCAAGCTCGACAACACCTACATCGCGCTGCTGGCCGATCACTCGATGATCACGCTCAATCCGCACCAGGCCGATCTGGGCGGCTACCTGGAATCGGAGGGCTACGGCTACAAGGACGACTACGACGCGGCAGCGGGCGGGGGCGTGGCGTTGTTTTTCGATGTGGCCGAGAGTGAGAAAGCGAATTTCGAAAGCCTCTTGGAGAACGCCCCGCCGTTGATTGCCGGCTACGCGACTAATCCTTGGATCGTCGTCAGCCGCGACGACATGCTGACCGGCATCGACGCCCACACCGGCACGGTCTTTAGCCAACCGGGCGAACTGTACAGCCAATTCTTCATCGAACAAGAAACCGACGATGTTTCCAAGCCGCGCTGGGTTGATTTCCTGATGTTGTTCGACGACGGCGGGCAGGCGGCGCCGTTGCACTTCGATCCTCACCTAGGCGAAGACCAGAGTTTGGGTGGTGAGAACTTCGTGGGCGGACACGCCGGCGCCGACACACAGTCGATTCCGCTCATCATCCACGGCCCGGGCTTGCCGCAAAACGTCGCGCACGCGGATCCGGTGCGGATCGACGACATCGCGCCGACGTTCTATCGGGCCTTGGGTTGGGACTCGCCGGACAATGTGCAAGGCGTAGTGCTGCCGCACTTGTTCAACAATCTGCCGCCAACGGCCGACGCGGGCGGACCATACTCCATCGCCGAAGGCGACGACCTATTGCTCTCCGCGGCGGCGACCACCGATCCCGAGAACGACGCGCTGACGTACTCTTGGGACATCAACCGCGACGGCGTATTCGGCGATGCAACCGGCGTGACTCCGTCACTCACTTGGGAGCAGCTCGTGGCGCTGGGCATGGGCAACGGCCCGGGCACTTACTGGCCCACGGTTCGCGTTGCCGACGGCAACGGCGGCAGCGTCACCTCGCCGATGACTCGGCTGGACATCTTGGCCAGTGGTCCAACGGTGAGCGGCAGCGGCGCCGGCGGCGTACGCGGCGAATTGCGTAGCTTTACCTTCTCGGCCACGAACCCGGTGGCCGGTGAACAGAATGACCCCGTCACGTATTGCATCGATTGGGACGGGAACGGCACGGTCGACGAAACCGTCGTCGGAACGTCGGCGGGCGTGACGGTCGAGCGGAGCTTTGCCGCAGCCGGCACGACCGACGTCAAGGTGTTCGCCTACGACAACGACCGAGTGGCGGGACCGACGTTGACCTATCCCGTGACGACTTCGGTGTTCGAATTGCGGCCCAACGTCAACAACGCCAGCCTGACCGATCTGGTTTACGGCGGCACCGACGGACTGGACGCGGTCTTCTTCTTCGTTGCCACCGGTCCTGCGGGATCGGTTACGGTCTTCAGGCAGTTCGACAACACCGTGCTGACCAACGTGCAAACCACTGTCGGCGGCGTGACCGGCGACGTCATCGCCTACGGCTACGGCGGCGGTGATGCGCTGGTTGGCGAATTCCTGATTGCGCAGACCGCTGAGTTCTACGGCGGCGACGGCGATGACGTCCTGGTCGGCGGCTTCGGCGCCGACCTACTCGACGGCGGCCTGGGCAACGACATCCTGATTGGAGGCACGCAGCCAACCGACGGGGCGGACACGCTGCTCGGCGGCGATGGTCGCGACCTGTTGTGGAGCCACCTGGGCGCCGATTCGCTTGACGGCGGCGCAGGCGACGACCTGCTGGTAGGCAATCAGGTCACGTTCGGCGCTCAAGTGCCTCAGGCGGTCTTCGCCATTCAGGCCGAGTGGCTCTCCAGCCGCACGTTTGCCGAGCGCGTGGACAACATCTCGGGCACGGGCATAGGCCCGCGGCTAAACGGCAATTTCTTCCTGCAAGACGGCGTTACGGTTTTGGACGACGCGGCAATCGACGAGCTGACCGGCGGCGCCGATCAAGATTGGTTCGTTCCTCCCACGGCCGCCGACGTGATTCACGATCCGGACATGGGGGGCATGGCGCTGCGCGTGGCCGGCGGGATTTCCGCCGCCGAGAGCACAACGGGGAGAACGTCGCTGGCAAGCGACTTGCTGCCTTTCCTGCCAGTCGATGTAACCCAATGGGTGATGCAGCAGGCCTCCGCGTTGGCCGCGGTGACGGCCGGGGCTTCAAATGCCGAATCGTTCGGCGATCAACCGGCCAACGACCTGGTTTACGGCCAAGACAATCCACCCCCGGCCGATGACCTTGTGCCCAACGTCGGAATTGATCCGGAAACCGGTCTGCCCGCGACGACCCCTTGTCCCAAATGTGGACAAAGTCCGTGCGGGTGCGGCGCCGGTTCCAGCGGTTGCCCCAAATGCGGACAGAGTCCGTGCGGCTGCGCAAGCGCTTGTCCTACCTGCGGCACGACCGCGTGCAGTTGCTCGCCGGGCGATGCCAACGGCGATGGCCGCATCTCGCGGCGCGACGTGGCGGCGCTAATGTACGCCGTATACGATCCGGAAACGTTCGCCACGCTTTATCCGAAGGTTGATCCAGCGATTGCCGCCGACGTCAACGGCGACGGCGTGGTGAACGCTGCGGACATCGACGCTTTGGCCGCCAAATTTCCGCGGCCGGGCGGCGACAACCCTTGCCCAAAATGCGGCGGCAGCCCGTGCGGATGTAACCCGAGCAACGCGGCCGGTGGCGGCTGCCCAGCCTGTGGGACCAGCCCGTGCAGTTGCACTGGCAGCGGCCCGGCCTGCCCGGCGTGCGGCGGCAGCCCGTGCGGATGTGCTGCCCAAGTGGCGGCGGCGCCGCCTGTCGAGAGCTTCGTCGGGCTGACCGTGGTCGCTGCGAATGGTGACGCTCCAGCCGCGGAGGAGGCCGGATCGAACTCGGACGCGCCGCCCGATCCGCACAGCGGCCCGGGCGACACACTGCTGGGCGCGCTGTCCGACAGTACGGTCGCGGCCACCGACGCCCTGTTTGCTGGCGACGACCAAGCTTGGGTCACGCCTGCCGGGCGCGTACCGAGTGACGGCGGCTCGGCGGATGTGTCATCGCGGTACGAACGACTGCAATCGCACCGTCCGGCGATCTTGGAGGCGCTGCAGGCGATTCGCCGTCGGGCCACGGAAGACGCCGAGGATAGCAATCATTCCAGCGGCTGGCGCGACTTTCTGCGAATGATCGCGCGGCGGTAGATATCGCGCGTTTTGACGCGCCGAAGGCGAAGTCGCCATGGTTTGGAGCCAGGGCGCTTCGGCCAAATTCCGGCGACTTCGGCTAAAGGGACAGTGGCGGTGTTTCGCCGATATGGCGTCGCCGTACGGTGATCCATCTCGTCGAGTTCAGGAAGGAATGGGCGTCATGCCCACGCCCCGCGTGGGCATGGCAGCCGATATTCTCTACGTCTTTCCAAGAATTCTCCGCGCGCTGGCGCGTCTCCGCGTGAAATTCTTCTTCGTGTCTTTGTGTCTTTGTGGTTTACTCTCTGGTCGGAATCGCTCAACGCCGCCCTACTTCGACCTTCGGGCTACGGGGACTGTTCGGCCTGCTCTTCAAAGTCAGGCGTCGCGTCGTCCCCTTCCGCTTCCACTGCCAGGCCCAGGTGCACCATCCGGCGATAGAGCCGCGGCCGCGATAGTCCCAACGCTCGGGCCGCCTTGGCGCGATTGCCGCGAGCCTTGGTCAACGCCTCTTCGATCAGCGCCCGTTCGGTTTGCGCTAATGTTTCGACCAGCGAAATGCGCATCGGTTGTGGAGGTCGATGCGTTGCCGCTTGCCGGGCCAACTCGAGTTCCGCTGGCAGATCGCGCCCTGTGACGTAATGTCCCTCGGCCCGTTGGCAGGCGCCGTGCAACACGCCTTGGAGTTCGGCTACGTCGCCCTGCCATGGGTGCAATGCCAGCCGTTCCAGCGCTTCGGGCGTGATGCCCGCCAATTGCTTGTCGCCAGCCGCGTTGATGTCTTCGATCAGCGCTTGCACGACCTGCGGCAGGTCGATCAGCCGCTGGGACAGCGGCGTCAGTTCGATGGGAATCACGCTCAACCGCTGCGCCAGCTCCGCGTCGAACTCGCCACGCGCCGCCATCGCGGTTAGCGGTTGACCGGACGTTGCGAGTAGGCGCACGCCCGCAGGCGACTGCCACGTGCGTAGATCTCGCTGGGTCACCGGGGAAAGTCGGTCGACGTCGCACACCAACAAGCCGCCGCCGGTGCGCGCCGCGCGTGCTGCGGCCGCGCGCACATCTTCCGCCGTGGCCGCGACGCTATCGACAGTTATCAGGGTGGACGAGTCGGGTGATGTATCGCCCGCGGCGATACACCGGGCTACCGACTCGCGCCCGCTGCCCGGCGGCCCCCAAACTAAGACGTTGGCCGATGTCGCCTGTCGCGCAGCCTGCACTTGCTGGCATACCCTTTGCGCGGAGGCGCTGGAACCGGCCAGCCGGGCCAAGTCAAATCGACTCCGTAGCCGAGCCCGCCATGACCAGATCGCGGCGTGCAATTGATCGGAATCGACGACGGGCGAGTCGTCGAGTGCTGCGGCGGGCTTCTCGTCGCCCACCGCCACCAGCAAGCCTCGCCCGATCGCGCCCAGCGAAAGCGTTACGAATTGGGCAAGGCGCTGCCGCACAATCCCTTGCTCGTCGATCCAGGTCAAATTCCCGGCGGCGATTTGACCGTCGAACGCCTCGGGGGGTGGGCATAGGGCGGCCGACCAATCGGTGGCGCCCTCCGGTGTCGGTCGGCTGTGGTAGCTGCACCGCAGCGTCAGCAGCCGGTCGAGTTCCCACCCGGTCCACAAGCACACGGCGGCGTTGGCCGCGATCAGCCATTGTTCCTCGTCCAGCAGATACAGCGGGCGGTCGGCCGACTCTAGGCGGCGGGCAAAGGCGGATGGCCGGGAACGCTTCGGCATCGGTGGGTTCGCGAGGCGAGAAAGACAAAAAAATTGGTTAACTTTTCGGCGCTATGTCAGCCGTATGTCACACCTACCGACCATAAGTATACAAGCATACCACCGGGCCGGACCGGTGCGACGAAATGCCGAATGGCGCTATTGCCGGTCGGCTGGGTACTGGGTCTGGGTACTGGGCACGGCGTTGGGGGAGCGTCGCCATCCACACCAGGAGGCGACTTTTCCCCGGGGCAGGCCGCGCTGTGCATAGAAACGACCGAAGAACCACTTCCGCGGATTGGGTTCCCGTCGCTGGGCCTCTGGTACGGCATGGGTGCAGGGGAGGAAAACCAGGAACTGGTAATCTTCGGTCGTCCCTTACCTGGTTGGTTCTCGGCGCAACAGCGCGTTGAACAACGCGTCGGCGGTAGCCGACCAATGTGGGCGAAAAACAGGCGGCGGTGAAGTTTCCCTGAACGAGCTCAACCGGCCTTCGGGGTCGCCCAACTCACCGCCGCCTAGTTTTCCGACTTCCGGCTGAGTTGGCGGGTAACAAGTCGTTGCGATGAAACGACGTCTGGCATCGCCGCAACAGCGCACTACATTCCGCAGGGGTGAATTCCGCGGGGATGACCGATCCGTTGCCGAACCTTGGCGGTACGCAATTGCCGACACGTCCGCGAGACAGTCGCTGTTCATGCTCGGCAGCAGCCGTCCGCCCGGCAATCGTCCCCTGCCGCCTCGAACTAAAAAATCACGCGTGGCGGTCCACGCCGTGCGAAGTGAGGCTGTCGGGGCTCGAACCCGAGACCTACGGATTAAAAGTCCGTTGCTCTACCGACTGAGCTACAGCCTCGCAGGAGCAAGAATCGCCCGCAGCAACCGCGATCCTGCGTCACGCGGCGAAAGCGTCGGCGCCGTTGCTCTATTGCCATGCGCATTCGACTGCCAAGCACACTCGTCTTCGTCCGCCACGGTGCCGTGCGGAGGAAAGCGATCCAGCGTCATCCCAAGCTACCATACCCAGCTACGACTCGAAAGGGTCGTGACCTGGCGCGGCATCGCTGGCGGCGCCGAGAAAACGTGCGTCGTGCCATGAACATTGAGCCGGTCGCCAGGGACAAGCAGTCAAGCGTCGGTCCCCATTAGCCCTGCAGGTGAATGTCCTACGACAGGTGGGAGTCGCGCCCGAGCGGACAGGTTCGCGCGGGCGGCAGTAGCCGCGCTGGCTATACCCGAAGGAAAATGCCGCGGCGGTACATCCAATAGCACACCAACCAAACGGCAGCCACTCCGCATAGCGAGGCCGATACGCCGCCCCACGGACCGTCGAACGCCTGCTGGCCCAGATGCGTCTTGAGCGTGCTGACGACCCACGGCCGGAACAGCCACGACAGTACATAGGCGGCAATGGAGTTCATACCGACCACTACAAGTGGGAACGCCGCGCGCCGCAAACCGGCGCCGTCCACCAACGTCACAAACGCCGCCAGCGACCACAACGTCCAGCCCGTGCTGAACACGGCCCAACTCGGGGTCCAAATCCGCTTCACGATCGGCGCCGCCGACCACGTCCAATTGACACCCGGCCAGATGTGTCCATCGACCGCCAGTCCAAACGCCAGGCAACCCGCGCCGCAGAGCATAAGCCGCGTGACTTTTCGTCCTAGCGGCGCGGTCCCACGCAGGTACGCGCCGGTCATGACGCCGAAGATCGTTGTCACCATCGAGGGGATGAAGTTCAAGGTTTGGTAGCCGCCGCCGTTGGCGTAAAACGTCTCCGCTCGGGGAAACAGATTGAGAAACCAGCGGTCGAAATAGCCGGCCGGGTTGGTGTGTTTGTTCCAATGGGCGGCGAAGCCTTGGAACTGCGACCAATCGGCGGGGATGTTTTGCGTCGCGGCGTCAAAATCCGCCGCGGGCAACGGCCACAGCGCAAACAGCAGCCAATAGCCCGCGGCAATCAGCGCGGCGGCGATGGCTTGTACCCTCCAGCCGTAACCCAAGAGCAAGAACACGAACACATAGCCCAGCCCGAGT
>CAYWTU010000003.1:0-24375 GCA_964461275.1 uncultured Pirellulales bacterium
CGCCAAAAGTCCGCACAACATGCGGATGATGGTGCTTTTGCCCGAGCCGTTGGGGCCCAGCAGGCCGAAGATTGAGCCGGCCGCGATCTCGAACGAAACGTCTTCAACGGCCGTGAACTTTCCGAACCGCTTAGTCAAGTTCGCGGCCGACAGCAACGGGACCGCCTTAGGGTTGTTCGGCAGACTCATGCTCGTCACGCGGCGACGCGGGCTCGGTTGTAGTGGAGGACGGGGCGGACAAGTCGGCGGCGGGCGAATCCGTTGCCGAGGACGCCGATTTGGGAACGTGAACCACGGCGGCCATGCCCGGTCGCAATAGGTCGTCGGGATCGTCGACTTGCACCTTGACGGCGCAAACCTGGTCCTGCCGCTGCTCGAACGTCTGCACGTTACGGGGCGTGTATTCGGCCACGCGATTGATCCGCTGTACCCGACCCTGAAACTCGCGACCGGGCCGGGCATCGACTGATACGCGGACCGTTTGTCCCGTGCGGACAAAGGTGAGCAAGGTGGTGGGCACGAAGCAGCGGACCCAGAGCTCGTCGGTTCGGACCAACGTCGCCAGCGGAGCGCCCCCGGCGATCAGGTCGCCCGGCTCCAGGTCGAACACTTCGACCACCGCGGGCACGGGCGCCTTGACGGTCGCTTCGCCCAGCTGATCGGTCAGTCGCAGAACCTCGGCCTGAGCCTCGTCCCATTCGCGGCGGGCAATCTGCAAGTCCTCGGGCCGCGTACCTTCTTCCAACAACGCCAACTTTTCTTGGTTGGCATGAACCTCGGCGCCGGCCACCTCGACCGACATCCGCAGGTTGTCCATCTGTTCGCGGGAATAGACCTTCTCCCCCGCCTCCTCGGCTCGCAGTAATTGGCTCTTGGCGTTGCGTTGGCGAGCCTGAGCGGCGGAAACCTCGGCCCGCACCATTTCGATTTCTTGCTTCCGCGGCCCGGCCATCAACTTGTCGACCATGGTCTTGAGCCGCTCGGTGCGATGCTGAGCGGCGGCCAATTGGGCCTCAAGATGCACCGACTCGAACTGCACCAATGTCTGGCCGGCGGCCACCGCGTCGCCCTCGTCGACGTGCACTTCACGCACGCGCCCCCCGACCCGCGAGCCGACTTCAATTTTCTCCGCCTCGATGTAGCCGCCGAACTTGTAATCGGGGTCAGCCTGGCAACCCACGACGAGCAGCGCCCACGTCGCCAGCGCAAGCCGCGGCGTTCGACGCGTGTCGGGCGAACCATCAGGGTAAAACAAAGTTAAGCGCTGCACGCGGCGAGTATAGCGGCGGCGGGGAGTTGTCGCCAATCGCTTAGGGAGGCGCCGTCCCGCGAGCTACTCTCCCTTGACCGCGAGCACCCGCACGCTGGCGGCGTAGTCGTTCACGTTGTATTTCATCATCAACTCGAGCATCTGCGCCTGCCAGTCGATTTGTGCGGCTTGCGGCTGGACAATCGGCAGCGAGCCACAAGACGTGTCAGGCTTAGCGCCGCAACAGCTCGCGCCGGCGGCCAGCAGGGCATAGGCGTTGAGGTCGGCGCCCGAGTCGGTGATCTCGACGTGCTGCATCCCGACCTCGCTCAATCCTTGCCGATACTCGTCGACCAAAATCGCGCCAGCCACACAGCCGACGTAGGCCAACAGGTCGCCCGAAATTTCCTCCGGCAACGGACGCTTGAGCGCAATGTCGCTAATGGCCAACCGACCGCCCGGCCGGAGCACGCGATGGATCTCGCGAAACACCGCCCGTTTGTCGGGCGCCAGGTTGATGACGCAATTGCTGATGACGCAATCGACCGAACCGTCGGCCAGCGGCAGCCGGTCGATCGTCGCCAGGTGAAACTCGACGTTGCCGGCCGCGCGGCCCGCCACCGGCTGCGCCGCGTTGCGCCGCGCCAGCTCGATCATCTCGGGGGTCATGTCGATGCCGATGGCGCGTCCGTTCGGGCCCACCTTGGCGGCTGCCAGCAGCACGTCCAAACCGCCGCCGCAACCCAAGTCGACCACCACTTCTCCAGGCCGCAGACTGGCCTGGGCCGTGGGATTGCCACACGAAACGCCGAGGTTGGCCTCGGCCGGAATTTGAGCCAGTTGTTCGGGGCTGTAACCGAACGCCACGGCAACGGCCAGTGCCGCTTCGTCCGACGTCTGGGATCGCGTGGCGGCGATCGCACCATAGCGCTCGCGGACCGTCTGGCGGATGTCAGTAGCCATGGGAAAACCTCCTGAAAACGTGAGAAACGCCGCAGCGGCGGCAAAATCACCATACCGCGCCGGGCAGCCTAGCAGCCAGCCGGGTTGGCGGCCGATGGCGCCGAACTCCTGTGCAGAAACTTGGCGGAACTTTTCGCCGGTAGGCGCCGTCCAATCCGCAACGGATGGCGGCGGGCCCGCAGGAGAAACGAAGCCCGTCCGACGACCCCTCCCAAAGTTGGGACGCCTTGCGAGAATTTTTTTCGCCCGGCGCTATGGCGGGTCACCCGCGCGGGACATAATGACCGCGCCGGACCGGTTCTAACGGGCCAAGAGCGTTTCGCAGCTTGGTTCCCCTTCGGCTTCTGTCTGGGAGTATTGTTATGCGCAGGTCATGGTTGTTGTTGACGAGCGCCGCATGGGCAGCCTGGTCGTGTTCTGTGCTGTTTGCTCAATCGTCGCCCGATGCGGCCGTTGCCGAGGCGCAATCGTCGTCGTTCTTTGTGAACCTGGACGTCGATCGCCGCGACCGCCAATACGTCGAAGGCGAGCAATTGACGGTCACCGTCACATCGGAAATTGACGCCTATGCGTACGTCCTCTATCAACCGGCGCAGGGCAAGCTGTACCAGATTTTCCCCAACCGCGTGCAGCCCGACAACAAACTCAAGGCCAAGCAGCCGACCAAGGTTCCCGGCGGCGACGACCTGTTCCGGTTCCAAGTCGGTAAGCCGTTTGGCGCCGAGCGGCTGTGGGTTATTGCCAGCCGCGAACCGGTCGACGTATTGGCCGACCCGGCACTTCAAGGCGAGCGTTTCAACGCGGTCAGCAACGCCCAATTGGAAGAGGCGCTGGCGGAGCTGCGGCAATTGAAGCAGGACCAGTGGGCCGCGTCGGGCGTCGATTTAACGACGTTTTCGCGTGAAGATCGTCCCGAGCTTAAGGGCAATCGTTACGCCCTGTGCGTCGGCGTCGGCCGATACCAGTTTCACGAGGCGGCCCTCGAGTCGCAAAGGCGCGAGAGGAAGGACGACCCTTCGGCCCGCGACCCTGCCGGATTGAACCTGAACGCCCCACCGGGCGATGCCCGCAAGATGGCCGAGTTCTTCCAGACGCAAGGCGGGGTCGCCGAGGTGCATACCCTGGTGGACGAGCAGGCCACGCGGGCCAACATCGAGCGCGAAGTCACCGGCTGGTTGACGCAGGTCACCAAGCCCGGCGACACGGTGTTCATCTATTTCTCCGGCCACGGAAGTCAGTTGCCGGAATCCGACCCCAGCGCCACGGGCGCCAGGCCGGTGAACCCCGACGAGCCAGACAATATGGAAGAGTACTTGTGTCCGTACGACAACATGTCGGTCGGGGTGCTCAATGTGTTGCTTGAGCAGCGCGAGCAGTTGCCGCCGGAGGTGCGTCAGATGGTTGAAGCCGACGCCGAATTCGCCTCGCAGTTTCCCACGGCCTTGGAACAAGCCTGGGCCTTGGTGCGGCGGCACGCGGTCACCGACGACCAGATGGGCCACTGGCTGCAAAGACTTTCGGGCCGGCAGGTGGTGGTGATACTGGACGCCTGCAAGAGCGGCGGGTTTGCCGAGTCGGACGCCGCGTCGCCCGATGTCAAAGGCAACAAGGCCGCAGGCTTCGATTTCCTGGACGGCGAGATCGTTCGCCTCAAGGGCATCGGCCAAGAAGATCAAGCCCTGCTGGCGGCCTGCCAGCCCGAGGAGAACTCGGTGGAAATTACATTGACCGATTCCGGAGTCAGTTTCAGCCTGATGACGCAGTTCGCCTTGGACTGGCTGCACGGGGCCGACCGGGGCGCCCGACTGGAAGGGGTCTATGCCCACTGTAGCGAGCGGCTCGCGGCGGAGTCCGAGGCGGCCCAAAAGGCCGGCCGTCAATTGAATCAACACGTGCTTCTCAAAAATACCTGTCGTGAGGCCGTGGTCTTCAAGCCGTAGCCGATTTCATCCCGTCCTCCGTCCCTAGAATTCAAACCAATCGTCCTGCCTCTTCGGCAGTTCTGCAAATAAGGAGCGTGTCATGTTCACCAAGATGTCCAAATCGCTGACGGCCGGCTTGCTGTCGCTGACGTTGATCGGTTCGTGCAACTGCCCCTCGTCCGCGCAAACGTTCGTTGGCTCCAGCGCCGACAAAATCCCCGGCCAAGAGAAACAAGACAATCGCCAAAAGGCCATCCTGATCAATGTCGAGAACTACGACCATTTTCCCGACCTGTCGCAGTTTACCTACAACGACGTGGTGGCGCTGAAGCAAACGCTGGTCGAACGCGGCGGATTTTCGCCGAACAACATTTACGAGGTCAACGACCGGACGCAAGGGGCCGGATTTGGCGGACCTTTGTATAGCGAGCCCCCCACACAAGCGAACATCAAAGACAAGCTCGAACGCACGATTGCGTTCGCCGAACCGGAAGACAACGTGTTCGTCTATTTCAGCGGACACGGCTGCCGCGACGCCGAAGGCCGCATGTACCTGGCGGGTTCCGATTGCGATCCTCGCGATCCGGCCAAGACCGGCGTGCCCGTGGAATGGCTCCGCGAACAGTTGGCCAAAAGCCCAGCGGCGTTCAAGCTATTGGTGATCGACGCCTGTCACGCGGGCAGCGACAAAGCCGACGATCCCACCAAGGGTGTGAATTCAAATTCGCTGGGCGAAAACTTCCGCGACCTGACCGGCGTGGTCACGCTGGCCAGCAGCACCGGCGACGAAAAGAGCCAACTCTATCCCGACAAGAAGCAATCGCTGTTCACGTACTGGCTGGCGCAGGGCCTCAAGGGGCACGCCGACGAAAACAGCGACAGCCAGGTGGACATCGACGAACTCAACAAGTACGTCCATCGCAACGTCAGTGAGACGGCCGACCAGCAATTCGGCCACAAACAGAATCCCAAACGGATTGTCCGCGGCGATACGTTCGGCGCCCCGGTCGTAGTGCGGCTCAAGCCGATGGGCCTACGCGACGTGATCTTGGCGATGGCCGAACAGATCGACGCCGCAGCCCGACTGCGGAAGATGAAAACCGTGGCGGTAACGGAGTTCACGGCCGACACGCCGCTGGGTGAGGCCCTGGGCGCTGACTTCGGCAACCTGGGCAAGCTCTGCGCCTCGAAGTTGGAAGATCGGCTGGTGCAACTGGGCGGTTCGAGCTACTCGGTGATCGACTCGCGCCGCCTGCAAAAGGCGCTCAGCTCGATGGACTTCGGCGTGGACGATCTCGGCGACCCCGAGCGGATGTCCGAACTGGGCAAGCAACTCGGTGGCACGCCGTACCTGGCTTTGGGCATGTTGCGCGAACGGGTCGGCCGGCAGATAAGCTTGCAGTGCCGACTCGTCGAGCCCGCCATGGGGAGCGTAATGGGCTCGGCGGGCGGGCTGGCGCTGCTGACCGATTCGGACTGGGTCTCGTTAGGTAAGAGCGCCGCGCTGAAGAAAAACAAGAAGAAACAGGTCGAACCGGCCCCGCGGCCGACCGAACCGAACACCGAAGGACAGGACGTTCCACCGGCCAACTCCGACGTGGACCCCTACGACGGCCCCGTCATGCCGCCCCCCGCCACCGACGACGTGGACGACCTGGACGAAGAGTCAGACAAGCCGCACCCGCTGTCGCGAACCGACTTCGAGTTCCCCGTGCGGCTCATCATCAACGGGCAGGAGCGCGAGGGCGTGTTCCACGGCAACAACTACTACGTGCCGGTCCGTGGCGGCGAGGTGTACTCGGTCCGCCTGGCCAACAAGAGCGGCAAGAAGGCGATCCTGCGTTTGCTCGTCGACGGCTTGAATTGGTTGCCGCAAAAACTGTTGGACAAGGGCGTGGACGTGATGGAAGTGGCCCCGCGGGTGGCGCTCAGCGAGGCCCGCTGGTCGCTGATGGACCCCAGCGTGGCGCCGGCGTTCGAGATTGCCGGCTTTGTTTCCGCCACCGGAACTCAAGGGGCTCTCCGCGAGTTCAAGTTGGTGGACGCCAAAGAATCGTTGGCCGCCCGCAAGAAGTTCACCGAACAGGTGGGCATCATCACGGCCGCGTTCTACGAGGCCATTGAGCCGGAGCCGGAGCCATCGTTTGCCGGCAGCCTTAACCGCAGCCTAGACGGGGCCGCCCCCGGCCTGGGCACCACCACGGGCAAGGAGCGGCAGGTGAAACTAGAGCACGCCAAAAAACACGAGGTGGGCCGGCTGCTGGCGGCGGTCAACATCCGCTACGTGGACGCCGCCGAATTGGCCGAGATGCAAAAGCAATGGGCCGCCGAGTAAACTTGCGGTACGCAGGAACGGGTATTTCACGTCGTAACGAGGGCCTTTTCCATGAATCCGCTGCCGCTGCGACGTTTCGCTTGTTGGGTTGTCCTGGCCGTTTCGTTTGCCGCCGCCGCGCAGGCCGATCCGCTCGACGACTTGATTGCCCTCCAAGAGCGGATGCACGAGGCCGAGCGACAAGGACAATTGCGCGAGGCTGAGAAGTTGTGTCGCGAGATGGTCCGCATCTCCGAACGGGCGTTCGCCAACGACGCCAACAAACGGGCCATCGCGCTGGGGCAACTGGGGATCATCCTGACCGATTTGGGCAAGTACGCCGAGGCCGAGGCGGTCAAACGGCAAGTTCTTGAACTGTATCGGCAGGCGCATGGCGACAGCAGCAGGGAAGTCGGCATGGCAACGTGCAATTTGGCGATCATTGCGTACCAGCAAGGTTTGTTCGATCGGGCGGCGGGTCTGTTCGAACAAGCGCTCGAAATCCATCGGCGACTGTCGGGCCCCGACAGCGACGATACCGCGACCATCATCAACAATCTGGCGGGCACGTTCGAAACGCAAGGGCGTTATCTCGATGCCGAAACGCTGCACCGCCAGAACTTGCGACGCTTGGAACGAATTCATGGTCCGAACAGTCTTGAGGTGGCGCGATGCTTGCACAACCTCGCCAATTCGCTTCAGGGACGGCCCGCCGAAGCGCTGCAGTTGCGCGAGCAGGCCTTGAAAATCCGTCAGCAACATCTGGGGCAAGATCACCCCGATGTCGCCATGACGCTCAGTGCGCTCGGCAATAATTACCGCCAACTGGGTCGCTTGGACGAAGCGAAGAAGTGCGTGCTTCAAGTCTTAGAGTCGTACCAGCGATCTGTGGGTTCGGACCACGCGCTTACCGGCAATACCTATGTGGCGCTGGGCGAACTAGCCGAGGAGGCGAAGGAGTTCGATGAAGCGCAGGTTCATTTGACGCGTGGCCTGGATATCAAACGGCGCGCTCTGGGCCCAGATCATCCGGAAGTTGCCTACTGTCTGTGCCGTTTGGGCTACTTTGAGATGAAACGAGAGCGCTGGGACGAAGCCTTGACCTTTGCCGAGCAGGCCCTGGAACTATCGGATCGAATCCGCGATTCGTTGACGCAGCGCGCCGACAACTATTTCTTGCGGGCCTACGTCCGCTGGCAGAAAGGGGACCGCGACCTGGCCATCGCCGACCAACTTCGAGGGCTCGAACTCGGCGAACAGCAGCGAGCCCAATTCGGCGGCGCCGAGCACGATCGGGCCAAGGCGTCGGAGGGCATCGCCGAAGGCTATCAAGAACTGGTCGCCTGGCAGCGCGAACTGGGCAATATGACGGGCGCGTTCATGGCCGCCGAGCGCGGCAGGGCCCGCGGACTGGTGGAACAGATGGGCCTGGCCCGCGTCGATCATTTGGCCGGCGTCGAGCCGAACCTGGCGAAGCAACTCCGGGCCCGCGAGGATGACGCTCAGCGCCGCGTGGCGTCGCTGTCGCAACAATTGCGGACACTGGCAACCGAGGCTTCATTGAACGAGGCCCAGCGCGCGGCATTAGCAGAGGACTTGGATCGTCAACTGGCGACGGCGCAGGCCGACCTGGTGAACGCCGGCAACGAGATTCGCGCGGCCAGTCCCACCTATCGCCAAGCGCTGGGCCAGCGGGTCACGCCGCTGTCGGTATTGCAGATTCAGACACGGTTGGTGGTCGGACGCAGCCTGGCGCTGGAATATGTGATCGGCAAAGAGGCCGGCTTTGTGTTCGTGATTCCACCGCAGGGACAGTCGGCCCGGTTAGAACCATTGGAGGTCACCGCCGATCAGGCGAAAACGTTGGACGTTGAGCCGGGTCCGCTGACCGAGCCCCGCCTACGCGCCGCCCTGGTCACCGAGGCGAAGACCGGCGTCCTGGATCTGCTGCGCGGCAACGCCCCACTGGAAAAATTGTCGCCGAAACTGGCGGCGTTGTGGGAAGTACTCCTGCCGCAAGACGTGCGCACATTGCTCACTTCGGGGGACGTCGAGCAGTTGATTGTGCTCCCAGACGGGCCGTTGGCGCTGTTGCCATTCGAGACGCTCGCCGTAGACGCCAGCGGTGAATCGCCAAAGTACCTGTTGGACGAGGGACCGCCGATCGTCTACGGACCGAGCGCCAACGTGCTGCTCGATTTGAAAGAGCGGCCGCCCCGTTTGGCGTCGAACGTCGAGCCGGTGCTGACCGTGGGGGGCGTGCTGTATGGACCGTCGCTGAAGGGGGCGCCCGCGGCCACTGAAGTAGTTCTTTCCACCGCGTCGCGCGCCAGTCAAATCCGCGGACCACTCAAGCCGTTGCCGTTTTCTGAAACCGAGTCGTTATGGATCGAGGAACTCTTCACGCAAGATGGCGGCCGGGTGGGGCAGCTCTTGGGCGGTCAGGCGACCGAACGCAACGTGCGGCAAGCGCTGCCTGGCCGCGAGATACTACATTTCGCCTGCCATGGACTGGCCGATGACGAACACGGCAACTTGTTCGGCGCTTTGGCGCTGGCGTCGGCCGCGGGAAGTTCGCAGACGCAAACGGCCGCGGCCGACGACGACGGCTTTCTGACGCTGGCGGAGATTTATGGCCTGAACCTGACGGGCTGTGAGTTGGCGATCCTCAGCGCCTGCGACACGAACGCCGGTCCGCAGCAGCGCGGCGAAGGGGTTTGGGCCTTGTCGCGCGGGTTTGTCGTCGCCGGCTGTCGGCGCGTGGTGGCCAGCAATTGGCTGGTGGACGATCGGGCCGCCGCCACGCTGGTCAGCTACTACTGCGGCGGGCTGGCCAAGAACCCGGCCGCCGACCGCGACTACGCCAGTTCGTTGCACGCCGCCAAGCGCTACGTCCGTCAGCAGCCGCAGTGGCAGTCGCCGTACTATTGGGCGCCGCTGGTGCTGCTCGGTCCAGGATAACCGCTCCCGGCCGCCTTTCAGTGGCCCAGTTTTTGGGCGGCGTTTGTGCTGAGGGGCGATTGGCGGTGACCCCCGGTTCCCGCTCCCCTGGCGTGCATTTTTTCGTAATTCACGGCCCAGGCTGGACAGGCGACAAACACGATATTATTATCCTGTTTATGCGCGTCGCGGTGCCGGCTGCTGCGGTCGTTCGCCCTTCGGCTCGGCGTCGGCGCCCAGACTGCGGGAGGCGTCGATGGCGACTTTGGCCGACGCAACAAAACGCCCGTCGCACCAGCGAGCGACTTTGGTCAATTTCGACCTCAGCCCGCTGCTAGTGTTCTATGAACTGACGCAGGCCTGCGACCTGGCCTGCCTGCACTGCCGGGCTAGCGCCCAGTGTCAGGCGCATCCGGCGGAACTTTCCACTTCCGATTCGCTGCGCCTCATCGATCAGCTCACCCAGTTTCCCACCCCGCCGATGTTGGTGTTGACAGGGGGCGATCCGCTCAAGCGGTCTGATATTTTCGAACTTGTCGAGCGCGGCGCCGGGGCTGGCTTGGAAGTTTCGATTACGCCCAGCGCTACGCCGCTGGTCACGCGCGAGGCAATCTTGCGTCTGCGCGACTCGGGCATCGCCCGATTGGCGGTGAGCATTGACGGCGCCGACGCTTCGACCCACGACGCGTTCCGCGGCACGCCCGGAAGCTTTCAGCGGAGCCTGGAAATCCTGGCCGACGCTCGCGACGCGGGCATCCCGTTGCAGATCAACACCACGCTGACGGCGGGAAACGTAGAGCAGATCGAAGTCATGGGCGATTTGTTCGCCTCGCTGAGCATTACGCTGTGGAGCGTGTTCTTCTTGGTTCCGGTAGGCCGGGCCGGCGGCAGCTCGTATCTCGCCGCGGAAGACTGCGAAGCCGCGTTTGCCCGGTTGTGGCGACAAAGCCGAACGCAGCCGTTTCTCCTCAAGACGACCGAGGCCCCGCACTATCGGCGGTACGCGCTTCAGCAAGAGCGGCAGGCCCACGACGACGCTCGACCGGTCGCGGCCCAGCCTTTCACGTTGGGCGTCAACGATGGCAAAGGAGTGATGTTCGTCAGCCACATGGGCCAGGTTTTTCCCAGCGGCTTCATGCCGATCCATTGCGGCCGATTTCCGCGGGATTCGCTGGTGAACATCTATCAGAACTCGCCCGTATTTCGCGCGCTGCGGGACGCCAACCAACTCGAAGGGAAGTGCGGGCTGTGTGAATATCGCCGCGTCTGCGGCGGCAGTCGGGCCCGCAGCTACGCCCTGACGGGCGACCCGCTGGCTGCGGCGTCCGACTGCGTCTATGTGCCCCAAAACTTTCACCTAGACTTCGAGGACTCGCCATGACCCACCAGTTGCCTTCCGATCTGACGGTTCTGTCCTCCGCGCACCAGCACGCGGAGCTCAATGCCCTGACCCACCGCGCCTTGCAGGCGCTGCAAGATCCGGCCGTCGGTCGCCGTCAATTAGGCAAGCTGTTCGACGATCTGCAACGGCGTTTAAGCGAGCATTTTCGGCACGAAGAGGCCGAGGGCTACTTTGACGATGAAGTGCAACAGGCGCCGCAGCTTCGCGCCCGGGCGCAGCAACTGCTCGATCAGCACCCGCAGCTTGCCCTGAAGTTCGGGAGTATTTGCCACGCCATGACGCTCGACGAAGAGAGATCGTGGCGAGGGTCGGTGCAAGTTTCGTATGCCGAATTCCTGGCGGCGTTTCGTCTGCACGAGGCCGCGGAGAACGAACTATTGCAGGACGCGTACAACCACGATTCCGGCGCGGTCGACTGACTCGCCGAGAATCCCGAGGCGCCCTGGCTGTCCGGCAATCCGATCCATTGCAGATGCAGGATCCAACAGGTTCCAAGCAACAATAACGCGAGGTTGACTATGGTCCGGTACTTGACGTTGATTCAATTCACCGAAGAGGGCATTCGGCACGCCGAAGACTCCGTGCAACGGGCGCAGCGGTTCGCCGAGCATGTACGGACGGCCGGCGGAAACGTCGTCGGGCAGTATTGGGCCATCGGCCAATACGACGGGGCAGTCATTTTCGAGGCACCCGACGATGAAGTCGGCGCCGGCCTCCTGTTGCATCTGGCGCAAGAAGGATTCGTCAAGACGAACACGTTGCGGGTGTACGAATCGTCGCAGTTCTTGAGGGCCTTGGAGAGATAGGCTGCGACCGATTGGTCGCCGACCGGCATTCAGATGCCGCGGCGGCAAGTGCTCCCCGCCCGGCGCGTTCCGGACGGCGTGGAATGCAGCGCCCCCTGCCGGACTTGTCGCGGGCGAAAAACTGGCTCTCCGTCGCCCGTTCGGGTATGCTAACCACCGCGTTGACCGCTACGAGCGCGCCCAGCGCTGGGACGCGCGGTCGAACGGGTCAGGGCTTTCAAATCGCGGAGGCAATATCGTGGGTCTGGAAATTATCGCCGGAATTGTCTTGGCAGTTTTGGTGCTCGGTATGGGAGGCCTGTTGGTGCTCATCTATGGGCCCATCTGGTTTCAGGCCTATATGTCCAACGCGCATGTAAGCTTCATGCAGCTTGTGTTCATGAGCCTCCGGCAGGTGAGTCCCCGGACCATTGTGCAGGCCCGGATCATGGCGTTGCAGGCCGGCATCGGCAACGACCCCGGCGACCGAATCACAACTCGCCGACTCGAAGCGCACTACTTGGCTGGGGGCAACGTGCCGCTGGTCACGCGGGCGCTGATCGCGGCGCATCGCGCCGATTTGGACTTGGATTTCGATCGTGCCGCCGCCATCGACCTCGCCGGCCGCGACGTGCTCGAGGCCGTGCAAACCAGCGTTAACCCCAAGGTGATCGACTGCCCCGATCCGGCCAAGAGCAACCGGACCACGCTCAGCGCCATTTCCAAGAACGGCGTAGAATTGAAGATTCGCACGCGCGTGACGGTCCGCACGAATCTGTCGCAACTCATTGGCGGGGCCACCGAGGACACCATTGTGGCCCGTGTGGGCGAAGGGATCATCACCTCGATTGGTTCGGCCGCCAACCACCTGGAGGTGATGGAGAACCCGGACATGATCTCCAAGGCGGTGCTCAAACGGGGCCTGGACGCCCAAACGGCGTTCGAAATTGTGTCGATCGACATTGCGGACATCGACGTGGGCGAGAACATCGGCGCGCGGCTTCAAGCCGATCAGGCGGAGGCCGACATGCGCGTCGCCCGGGCCAAGGCCGAAGAACGGCGGGCCTTTGCCATTGCCCACGAGCAAGAAATGCGGGCCCAAGTGCAGGCCAACCGGGCCTCCGTGTTGTTGGCTGAGGCGGAGGTGCCGAGGGCCATGGCCACCGCGTTTCGGCAAGGCAATTTGCACGGCGTCACGGGGGGCGGCAGCGCTGCGGCGCGATGATCGCCCCAAAAGCCATTAGCCGCAATCCAACTCTACTCATTCGCAATTCCAACTTTACAAGTCAGCGATTCTAGGAGGATCTTTGTCATGGCTGCCACGCGGGTATGGTTTGGGCTGGCGCTGCTGTTGCCCTTGGCCGCGAATGTCGCCGCCGCGGAGAAGAAGGCCGCCAAGCTCTCGTTCGAGCGAACGCAGCTCGACGGCACGTTTCGCAGCGAAGGCGTGGCGGCCGGCGACTTCAACCGCGACGGAAAACTGGACGTGGCTGCCGGCAGCGTGTACTACGCGGCCCCCGATTGGCAGATGCACGCGATTCGCGAAAAGGCCGACGAGTATGACCCGGCCGTCTACTCGGATTCGTTCTGCAATTTCGCCGAAGACGTCAACGGCGACGGTTGGACCGACCTGCTGGTGGTCGATTTTCCGGGCAAGGAGACGTGGTGGTTTGAGAATCCTCAAACTGCCGCCGGTCCGTGGAAACGGCGCGCCTGCGTGCCGGAGACGAACAATGAAAGCCCGCAGTATCTGGATGTCGACGGCGACGGCAAGCGCGACCTGCTGTACGGCGCCGGCGAGAAAATGGGTTTCGCTTCGCGGACCGCCGACCCGGCCGCTCCCTGGACCATCCGCACGATTTCCAAGGCCAAAGTTCCCGGGACGAACCGTTTCTCGCACGGGCTGGGTCTGGGCGACGTGAACGCCGACGGACGCAATGACGTGCTCGTTCCCGAGGGATGGTGGGAAGCGCCGGCCGACGCCGCCCAGGCCGAGTGGGCGTTTCACGATCTGCCGTACAAGCAGCCTTGCGCGCATATGTTTGTGTACGATTTTGACGGCGACAAAGACAACGACATCTTGTGCTCGAGCGCACACGCGTTCGGCGTGTGGTGGTTGGAGCAGCACATGCCGGGCAAGTTCAAGCTGCACGAGATCGACATGTCGTTTTCGCAAACGCACTCCATGTGTCTGGCCGACATGAATGGCGACGGATTAGCGGACTTTGTCACCGGCAAACGTTGGTGGGCCCATGGCGCCAAGGGCGATCCTGGCTCGGACCAACCGGCCGTGTTGTATTGGTTTGAACTTCAGCGGGAAGGCGGCCAGCCGGTCTGGAGTCGGCACGACATCGACAACAACAGCGGCGTCGGCACGCAGTTTGAGGTAATCGACATGAATGGCGACGGCCTGTTGGACGTGATCACGGCCAACAAGAAGGGCGCCCACCTGTTTGTGCAGAGCCGCGAGTAGGGCGTTTGGCTAGTCGCGGGACGTCGCCCCTACGAGAAGTCCGCGTTCTCCTGGGCTGCATTCGCTTGCCGTTTGGTTCCCGCCCAGCGATACTCAATGCCGGTGGGCGATGCCATGTGTTGTGAATCGCCCATCGCTTTGCCTCGATTCCGCTGAGTTTTTTTCGCCAACTACTGGAGTCTCCCCTGATGCTCGCCTGCAATGGTTTTTCACGCCGCGCGAGGAAGATCGCGCTGGCACTGACGGCAATGGCGTGGTTGGCGCCGGTTGGGCAGGCCGCTGAAGGGCAAATCGGGCAGCAAATTGCCGACTTTCAGTTGAACGATGCGCGCGGGGCGGCTCGGAATCTGACCGACTGGGCCGGCTCGAAATTGGTTGTCGTGGCGTTTTTGGGGACGGAGTGCCCCTTGGCCAACGTGTACGTGCCGCGGCTGGCGGAACTGTCCAAGCGTTGGGATCCGACGGAGGCGGCGTTTATGGGGATCAACTCCAATCAACAGGACACGATCACCGAAGTGGCGGCGCATGCCCAAAAAATGGAAATCCCCTTCCCTGTGCTCAAGGATCCCGCCAATCAAATTGCCGATCGGTTTGGCGCTGTGCGCACGCCGGAGGTCTTCGTGCTGGACCGAGAGCGGGTGGTGCGATACCGGGGTCGAATCGACGATCAATACAACGTGGGCGTGCAGAGGCCTAAGGAATCGCGACAGGATCTTGCGGGAGCCATCGAGGAGTTGTTGGCCGGCCGAGAGGTCAGCCAGCCGGTAACACAAGCGCCGGGCTGCTTGATCGGTCGCGTCAAGCGGGCCGAGCCACATGGCGACGTGACGTACTGCCAGCAGATTTCCCGTATCTTGCAGCATCGTTGTGTCGAGTGTCATCACGAAGGGCAGGTCGCGCCGTTCGTCTTGACGAGCTATGAGGATGCGCTCGGTTGGGCGGAAATGATCCGCGAAGTGACGCGCGAACGGCGCATGCCCCCGTGGCAAGCCTCGGCGGAACACGGCGCCTTCAAGAACAACCCGTCGCTGCCGGAAGAAGAGCTGGCGCTAATCGACCGCTGGGTCGAGAGCGGCTGCCCGCAAGGGAACCCCGCCGACCTGCCGCCGCCGCCGGAGTACGCCAAGGGCTGGGGCATCTCCGAGCCGGACGATGTGTTCTACATGAGCGATGAGCCTTTTACCGTCCCAGCGGAAGGGGTCGTGAGCTATCAGATGTACGAGGTGGACCCGGGATTCACCGAAGACCGCTGGATCAAGCAGGCCGAAGTGAAGGCGGGTAACCCGGCCGTGGTGCATCACGTGATTGTCTTTATTCAGGCGCCGGGACAGTTGCAGTTTGGCGGTCCGCAAATGGCGTTTGCGCCGGGAATGACTCCCCGGCGGCTGGAGAACGGAGCGGCGATTCGTGCGCCGGCCGGCTGCAAGCTGGTGTTTCAAAATCACTACACGCCCAACGGCAAAGAGCAACAAGACCGCAGCTATGTGGGCTTCGTCTACGCCGACCCGGCAGAAGTGACGCACGAAGTGTTGGGAGGAGCCTGCGGCAACTTGTCGCTGAATATTCCACCGCACGATCCCAACCACGTCGTGACCGCGCGAAGAAAATTCCGCAAAGACACGACCCTGTTGGGGATGAACCCGCACATGCATCTGCGCGGCAAGGCGTTTCGGTTCGAATTGGAGTACCCCGATGGGACCAAGGAGATTCTACTCGACGTCCCCAAGTACGATTTCAACTGGCAACTGTGGTACATGCTCGAAGAACCGAAACTGATCCCCAAGGGAAGCCGGATGACGTGTACGGCCGCCTTCGACAATTCGGCCGACAACCCTTCGAACCCCGATCCCGCCAAGGAAATTCAATGGGGAGAACAAACTTGGGATGAGATGATGTTCGGCTTCTATTCCATCATCCAACCCGTGAAAAAGCGCGACCCAGCCGAACGGTAAATCAGCGTGTTCAGAATTCACTTTTTTGTGCTGACCATGGTCGCCGTCGTCGGGCGGCCGTTGGTCACGGCTTCGGCCCAGGAACAAAGCGTCCGCCCGGGGATCAATTCCCCGTTTCAGACCCCGGACGTGGGCAAGTTTCTGAGCGTCTTTGAGGGCGAAAGCCGCGAAGTTTTCGCCAAGCGGCGGGAGATCGTGGCCGCCTGTGGGATCAAGGCGGGGTGCGAGATTGCCGACATTGGCGCAGGAACGGGGCTGTTCACACGGCTCATGGCGGCGGAGGTCGGCGACTTGGGAACGGTCTTTGCCGTCGATATCGCGGCGGAGTTTCTCGACCATGTCCGCCGGCGCTGCGAGGAAACAAAGATTGAAAACGTACAGACTGTCCAATGCCTGCCACATTCGGCCGAGTTGGCGCCCGACTCGATCGACCTGGCTTTCGTTTGCGACACCTACCACCACTTCGAGTTTCCCTACCGGATGTTGGCGTCGATCCGCGCGGCACTGCGTCCTCAGGGGCGGCTGATCGTGGTTGACTTCCGTAAGATCGAAGGTGAAAGCTCCTCATGGGTCATGTCCCACGTCCGCGCGGGGCAAGAAGTTGTCGAAGCGGAGATCGTTCAGGCCGGCTTCGTTAAGCTCCACGAATCAGCCGAGTTGCTTAAAGAGAATTACTTGGTGATCTTCGCCAAGCGGCCCGAAGCTCAATCGCCCGACGATCGGCAAGAGTAGTCGAGGCCGCATCAGACGGGCGGCCAGGCGTACAGCAATCCGGCAGCTACGGCCGTTTGCGGCAGCATCAATGCTGCGGTCCGGCGCAATAGCTGGCCGCCGCCGATCATCCAGGCCAGCGTAGCCTTGAATGCCGTGTTAGCGATTGCGGCCGTAAGTATCATCCGCAGCGCAGCCCACTCGGGCACGCGCCCCTCGTGCGCCAGGCGAGCGGCCGAGAGAGTGACGGCGTCCATGTCGGTTAGCCCGGATAGAGCGGACACAACGTACATCCCGCGGTCGCCGGCGCCATGTCGCGCGGTCGAGAGTGCCAGCAACACCGTGGCGTAAACCGCCGCGAATAAAATCGCCGATTTCAGTTCGGACGGGTTCCCCGGCACGGGCAACTCCAGCCCGCTGCGCCGCATCCACAGCCAAGCCAAGGCCGGGGGAACGAGCGCTGCCGCTAGCATCATTAGCGCCGGCGCCGCCACGTATGGCAACAGCGCCGCGTTCACCGCCGATACTTCCAACAAGACGCGCACATAGACCATGCCAGAGGCAATGGCGATGACCAGCGCCGAAACCCAGGCCAATTCAGGCCGGCTTTGCACCTGTCGGGCGCAGCCCACCGTGGTGGCCGTGCTGGAGACGGCGCCGCCCAGCACTCCGCCTAGCCAGAGCCCGGCGTTGGCCCCCAACGCACGAAACAACACATAGCTGGCCAGCCCGATGCCCACAATCAGCACCACCATCCGCCAGATGTCGAATGGATTGAAGACCGTCAGAGATTCGCGCCAGTCGGGGGCGATCCATTCCCAATGCAGGTCTCCCGGACCAAACGTTCGATTGGGCAACACCGGCAAAATGATGAACGCCACCAAAACGAACTGCATGATCGCCTTCAGATCGACGTCGCCGAGCCGCGCCGCCAACCCGTGGAGTTCGGCCTTAAACTGCAACAGCACCGCCACACCGCCGCCGACGGCAATGGCAACCAACCATGGTCCCCATGCCAGGTAGGCCCCCACGACGAACATCTGCAGGAGCGCCAATTCGGTGGTGATGCCCTGTTCGACTGAGTCGGCCAAGCGGCGCATGGCTCGTCCGGTCACCGCGATGGCGACCATCCCCAGCAGGGCTGCCGCCACAATCCAGGGGCTATCCATATAACGGGCCAACTGGGCGCTGAGCGTCCCGGCGGCACTGGCCAGGGGGAACGTGCGAAAACCAGCGAAATGCCGGCCCGAGCGTTCGCGCTGCAGCCCCACCAACAGCCCCAACAGGAGCGAAAGGCCAAGCTGCTCGAAAGCGGTCTGTTGGTCGGGCATACATTCCAGTGTAGTTCAACCGAGCGCCGTTCGCCGTGCCGGCCGGTCCACCGCGGTGCGACGATTCGCCATGCCCCGCCGGTGATCGTCGCCGGGGCCAAAGCAACGATTTGCACCATAGAGTCCGGGCGGGGAGAATAGGACCGGGCGCGGCCTGGGAATCGTTCATTCCTTACAGCTCGCCAGGGGGCGTTGGCAAACGCGTTGCCGACCGTGCGCAGGACCAAGGCCAGAGTCCTACGCCCATCGCGGTCGGTTCGGGAAGGATTGCGATGGAAGCCCGTCGGATGGGCCCGTTCGCGCTGGGCGAGCAGTTGGGGGCGGGCGGCATGGGCGTGGTGTATCGCGCCACCTACGTGCAGACCGGCCAACAGGTGGCGATCAAGTTTGTCCCGGCCAGTCTTCTGGATAACGAGCGCGTCAAGGCCCGTTTCGAGCGCGAGCTGGCGATCCTCAAAAAGCTCCGCCACCCCAACATCGTCCGCTGCTACGGCGGCGGGCTGCACCAGGGCCGGCTGTACTATGCGATGGAGCTGGTCGAAGGCGGGTCGTTGGCCGACATCCTCAAAGATCGCGGCCGGTTGTCGTGGGAAACGGCCATCCAATACGGCCAACAAATCTGCTCCGCGCTAAGCCATGCCCACGACCACGGCATCATTCACCGCGATCTGAAGCCTGCCAACCTGTTGCTCACCCGCGATGGGCAACTGAAGCTTTCTGACTTCGGTTTGGCCCGCGACAACGATGCCACGGCCCTGACCCAAACAGGCCACGCCCAGGGGACGTTTGCCTATATGGCCCCGGAGATCATCCGCGGCAAGCCGATCTCGCACAAGAGCGATCTGTATTCGCTGGGCTGTATGATGTTCGAGTTGTTGACCGGCCAGCGTCCGTTTTCGGCCGAGTCGCCGGCGGAGGTGTTTTACCAACACATTGAAAAGATTCCGCCCCGGGTCTCCACGCTGGCTCTAGACTGTCCGATTTGGCTGGAATCGCTGGTGGCGCAACTGTTGGAAAAAGACCCTGCCCGGCGGCCGCTCGACGCCCAAACCGTGGGCCGGGCATTGCAAGAGGTACAGGACAAAGTGGCCACACAGGCCAGTATGGCCGCGTTTTCCATTCACGGCGGTCCGACCACGCTGAGCATCGACCGCGATGTGACGGCGGTGCGCAAGGCGATCGGCGCCCGGCCCAAGAAGAAAAAGCGGGACGCGGATACGCCGATTTACGAGCGCGTGTGGTTTTTGGCAACCAGCCTGGCACTGCTGGTGGGCATCGTGGCCTGGTCGCTGTGGCCGCTGGGCGAGTCGAAGCTGTTTGCCTTGGCGGAGGCCAAGATGGCCAGTTCCGAGCCGCTGGATTGGAAAAAGGCCCGCGATGAGTATTTGGAACCGTACTTGCGGCGCTTTCCTGACGGGCCTCATCGGGCCCAGGTGCAAACCTACATCGACCAAATTGAAATGCATACCGCCGAGCAGCGGTTCAAGAATAACGTCCGGCTGGGACGCGAACCCAGGAGCGAAGGGGAACGATTGTTCGCGGCGGCCTGGCGATACGAACAATTTGGCGACCAGGTGACCGCGCTCGAGCGATACCAGGGGATCATTGAACTGCTTAAAGCCGACTCGGCCGACCGACCATTCGTCAACCTTGCGCAGCGACAGATCGCGCAGATCCAGCAGTCGCCAGCCGGCGCTCAAGACCGCCGCCAACTCGTAGAGGCCGCATTGGCCCAGGCCGACACGCTGTTTCGGGAAGGCAAAGCGGTCGAGGCGCAGTTGAAGTGGCAAAGCATCGTCAACTTGTACGGCGGCAACCGAGAATTGGGAGTGCAAGTCGAACTGGCACGCCGCAAGCTGGTCGACCCGGACGCCGCCGCGCCGCAAGTCCCTGAGGCGCCTGACGAACCGGCCGATGCCTCATCCGACGAATCGGCCGAGGGACGCTAAGGGGCCGCCAAACAACTTGACAACGGCCCTCTAACTCCCGTTGATTTCAGCGCAACGAGGAAGTTGTGTGTTGGGCGCTAACAGAGCTCCATCCAATCGATGTCGGCCCGGCTCTGGAGCCGCGCCGCAAGTTCGTTGAATTCGCGACGATTGCCGGTCAACAACTGCGCCACCCGGACCGGATCAATCTGTTCGATCTCTGCACAGATGGTGCTTTGGTCGTCGGGTTCAAACATCACGGCGGCGGGAACAGACACGTGTTTGGATAGTTCTTCCGCCAGATTGGCCTGAACGTCGTCATCCGATTTGATCACCAAGACCCGCCGCTGTCCACCACAGGTTTCCAACAGCTTGGGCGTCAGGGCCGTCAGCCAGGCGTTCGGCGTGCGGCCGCCGCCCGAAATGTGACGATTACGAAACCCGAAGCCGGTCGCTTCAGCGTTCTGGCAAACTCGCAACACTAGTTTGCGAGAGGCCTGACGAAGGGCCGCGCCCAACTGACTGCGACGCTTCTGGGGTAAGCTCAGCAGCCGCGGCAAGACGTGCGAACCTTCCACAAAGTCGTGTTCCAGTTGCAGTTCGGCCTGGGTCAACAATTCCTCTGGGCGGAGTTGAAAATACTCCAGGGCGGCCTGAAAATCGGCAAAGCTGGGCACGGCGCGAGTGGTCGTATCATTTCTCTCGGCCAGCATGTCGCCCAACTCATTGCGGAGCGTTTCCATCTGCTTGATGAGGCCGGCCAGCCGCATACGCAGGTTGATCGCCGTCCGCGCGGTTTCGCGCAGCGCCAGCTCGTGCAACCGCAGTTGGAAGTATTTGCACAACGCGGGATCGAGACTGAGCCCCGATTCCTTGCGGGCCAGGATTCCGCCGCGGCTGCGTGGCCGGCCCCACATCGCGTCGGGCGAAGCCATGGCCGTCCGCTCCCATTGCTGCATCGCCTCACGAGGCTCGCACAACTTTTCGGTGGCGGTGCTTTCGATGGCCGCCAGCAGTTCGCACAAGCCCGCCAGTGCCCGGCGGCCGGTGTCCAAGCGGCCTTCCACTGAGTCGACCAGCCGCGCCGCCCACTTGCCGATTTCGGAAAGCTGTTTTTCTTGATGGTCGTGCAACGCCCGCAGCGCCGCCGCAATGGGATTCTCCCCGGATGTTGCTGCGGCGCTGCGCGCCCCCAGCGCTTCGTCCAACGCGTCGAAAACGCGGGCCACGCCGGGCGTGGCAGCCTGAGACTCGTTTTCGGCCGACAGGCGCCCAAGCGTAGCGGCCAGGAACCCGTCCGGGTCGCTCCCGGTGGCCGCGGTCAACTGCGCTTCGATGTGCGACCGAATCGCGTCGAAATTGAGTCCCATTTGGCCGGCCAATTCATTCGCCAAATTGAGCGGTCCTGCTTGGTCGGCCGGGGTTGGCGCGGACGCGTTGCTGTTGGCCGACGGAATGTCCACGGCGTTCAGCGGCACATGTTCGCCTCGCCACCGCCGCGGCAGTGATTCGCAAATCCAGTCGGCGGTCACGTGGATCGCCCAGGCCGGAACTTTGCCGGCGGGCATGATGCCAAACGTGGACAAGCGTGGGGCCGCATGAATCCGCGCGGCGCCCCGGGCAGTCCGGCAACGGTCGAAGAAATGGGTCGACGCAGTGAGCGTATTGCGAAACAAGTATTCCGCCACATTGCTCAGCCGCGACTGAGTCTCAGACTCGTTCAGGCCTTCGCCCAAATGCACCACGTACGTTTCCTCGAACGGCCCTTGGCCGCGAGTGCTGGGCGGCAGGCCGCACTCGGGTTGTCCCGGATACTGGTTGTCGGCGTGGGCGAAATGGCGCCATTCTCGTAGGGCAGCGCAGGCGTTGCCGATGGTCAAGTCATGCGATGTACTGCTGCGGTCGGTCCAATAGCACGACACGCCGTACACTTCGTGATTGGGCAGCCCCATCCGCGACAGCGCCGAGCGGATGGCGTACGCCGCCTCGACAAACATCCCGCTCCCCGTACCGCCCCCCAGCGACGACACTACAAACACCCGCGGCGCCGTCGACCCGGCCGGCTGCCGGACGCGGGCCGCAGTGACACCGATGGATTCGGCATTCATGATTTCGGCTAGAAACGTGCGAACCTTGCCTACGAACTGGTCCAGATGGTCGATGAACGCCAACCGACCAAGCGGCCGAAATCCCTCGGTTGTCCGCGACCGGGGGACGTTGAAGTTCCAACGTCGAGCAGTTGAATTGAGTTTGCCGGGAATGCTGTTTCGGTAGTCCCCCGTCTGCCGAAGCTGCGCGAGCAAGACTTGGCGCGACTCCAGCCCCGCTGCGCCACTCGCCAGACCATCGCCGTTTCGGACCGTGTCGACCAGCAACATGCCGATGGCCGGCAACCGGTCCATGCCCCCATAGCGCTCGGTCAGTCGCTGCCGCAGGGCGCCTAACACCCGCGCCCCGGTTCCTCCCAGGCCGACGAACAACACCGGTCGAAACGGCGCCGGTTCGGTCGGCAGTTCACCGCCTGGCATGTCCACGATCACCGCCGCCTCGTCATCCAAGGCCAGCGGTCCTACCGACTTCTGCCACCGGAAATTGTTGGCGGAAACCTGAATCGTCCGCATCTCAGCCGGCTGTCCTGCGTCGATGTCGGGCAACCCGCCCGGTACGATTGGGGCCGGCCAACCGGAGCCTCCACAAGCGGCTTCGACCGCCGTATCGCTGCCCGGCGCCACCCAACTTAGGCGGTCGATCAATTCCTTGCAGCGGTCAAATCGCTGTTCCGGCAGCTTGCTCAAGGCCCGCGCGATGATGGCTCGATCGGCGGAGGAGAGCATCGACAGGTCAGGTGATGACTCCAGTCGCTGTGCCGCCAACTGGGCGGAAGTGCGCCCGGTGAACGGCGTGACGCCGGTCAACATCTCTATGAACACGATCGCCAGGCTGTATTGGTCGCTGGAAGGGCTGGCGTGGCCCGAGAACAACTCGGGTGAGGCGTACATCGGCGTCAGGCCTGTGATCAATGCCCCGGCCGACTGCTGCAAATCGCTCACAAGACCGAAATCGGCCAGCTTCACCCGACCGCCGATCAGCAGCAAATTCTCGGGCTTAATATCCAGGTGCTGCAACGAGTAGAACTCGCGAATATAGTCCAGCGCTTCGGCTGCGTCGCGTAGATAGCCTAATAGCTCGTCGCGAGGGATTCCCGGCAACCCGGCGCTGCGGGCCCTCAAGAAACGATCCTTCAAGCTCGACTCGGCCAGCTCAGTGACGATTACCAGTCGTCCGTCGACCAGTTCGATCCGCTCCAGCGAGAGCAGGAACGGGTGACGGACTTGCTTGATGCGGTTGAGCGCCTCAAGTTCGGCGACCGCTTGCGACTCGTTCGCCTGGCCGTACACGAGTTTGACCGCCTTGGTCAGTCCGCCCGGCGCCTCGGCAATCCACACTTCGCCATATCCGCCTTGACCGATGCGCTGCATCAGCCGATAGCCTGGAATCGGCTCCTGCGAAACGTCCAGGTTGAAGTGGGCGGACGAGGTCATGGCCACAGGAACGCGACAGGATGAAAGACGGCGGAAAACTCCGACGAAGCGAGGCGGCGTATTACGACTTGCCCAGGACCATGGAGAAGTAGCTGCTCACGACTCGATCCATGTACTCGCGACGCATCTCCAGCGGCAAACCCAAGTACGTGCAGTAGTTGCGAATCTGAGTGAGCAGGTCGCGGGCGTGGCAGCGC
The DNA here is from genome assembly GCA_964461275.1 of uncultured Pirellulales bacterium. Classification (GTDB taxonomy): domain Bacteria; phylum Planctomycetota; class Planctomycetia; order Pirellulales; family CAYNRE01; genus CAYWTU01. The sequence continues at coordinate 23,710 of CAYWTU010000003.1, forward strand.
CGCAGAGGACGGCCCGTCGCCCGGTAGTGAGGCTGTACCAAGTAGTCGACGACGTCGCGGCGATACTCGCACCCAAATTGAGTCGCGTACAACATGAACAGCCGGTGGAATTCTTCCTCCGAGGGGTCGCGGACTTCGATCTTATAAGGAATTCGCCGCAGGAACGCCTCGTCCACCAGGTCGCTGGGCTCCAAGTTGGTGGAGAAGATGATGAGCTGTTCGAACGGAACTTGAATCTTCTTACCGGTGGGCAGCGTGAGAAAATCATGCTTGGCCTCAAGCGGCACGATCCAGCGATTCAACAGCGCCGCGGGCTCGACGCGCTGACGGCCAAAGTCGTCTATCAACAAGCAGCCGCAGTTGCTCTTGAGTTGCAGGGGCGCCGTGCAGACGTTTCCGCGCGGGTCGTGCCCGATCTCTAGGCTATCGAGCGTCAACTCGCCGCCAACCATCACCGTCGGTCGGCGAATTTTCACCCATCGGCGATCGTGCTCCGCCCGTTTGAGCAGGCTCTGGTTGCCATTGCCCGTCTCGCGTTCGTGATAGGCGCTATCGAACAAGACAATAATCTGTCCGTCCTCGATTAACGACTGGGGAATCCAGATTCGCTGCCCGAAACACATTGTCAACCGGCGGGCGATCGTCGACTTCCCATTGCCCGGGGCA
>CAYWTU010000004.1:0-8934 GCA_964461275.1 uncultured Pirellulales bacterium
CCGAAGAACGCGTCGAGATCGGTGTGGTTGAGAATTCCGATGGGGCCGCGATACCCGCTGCGCTCAATGATCCGGAGCAACTCCAAATCCAATTCGCCCGCGCCCACCGGCAGAATCTTACGTCCCTGCTGGTCGCCATCGGCCGTCATCCCGTTGATGTTCAGCGCCATTAGGTGCGGCCGCATCCGGGCCAGCAAATCCTCAAACCGGGGCATGTGGGCATGCCCATGATGCAGGTTGTAGACCAACCCGACGCCGGGCAACTGCAACTGGGCCAGCACGGCCAATTGGTTCTCCGGTTCGCCGAACCAACCGCCGTGGTTGTACAACCCCACCTGGCAATCGATCTCTTGGGCCGCCATCGCAAACGGCCGCAGCGCCGCGGCCGTGCGGCGCACCTTCTCGTCTTGTGGCAAGGCGGCGTCGGGATCGCCCGTCAACACCCAGAATTGCAGTTTCAATCCGTGCCGACGGGCCACGTCCAGAATCTTGCGATTGGTCTCGCTAAGGTCGGGAGGGGCGACCCACCAGGCAGTAATCCTCACGCCGTGCCGCTGCATGGCCAACACTTCTTCGTCGAACGACGGGACGTGCTCGGCCCGCCAATCGTAGGCCAATTGCCGAATGCCCAGCCGCTCGAGCATGGCGGCCCGCGCTTCCGGCCCGCGCTTGGCCGCATCGAACGGCACGATGCACCAGGCGACCAGATTCTGGCGGTCGTATAGCGATGGCTCGTCGGCCTGCGCAGCGAAGGCGACCAGCGGCGCCAGCAGCAGCCCAAGCCCTAAGCAAAACGGTCGGGTACGGTTCTGGGCTTGGGTTTTCATTGGACTACTTGGCGGTGCAATATGCCCGGACGCCCGCTCGTCCCGGGCGAATGCGGTTTCAATTATTCCAGTATGGCCAGCTCGCGCCACTGGGAGAAATCGTCCAGGAGCAGGTCGGGCGCGGCCGCCGCCAGTGCTGCGCGATCCACGCCTCCGGTGGCCACCGCGACCGATTTGGCCCCAATCGCCCGCGCACAGGCCACGTCCAGCGGCGTGTCTCCCACCACCCACACCTGATCGAGGTTCAGGCTGCGACCGCCGTGCCGCTCGGCGGCGGCCAAGGCCTCGCGGGCCACATCGGCGCGATCGACGTGCCGGTCGCCAAAGCCGCCGAAGGGGAAATGCTCCCAAAGACCGAAGTGCCCCAGTTTGCACTCTGCTCCCGCCGCGACGTTACCCGTCAGCAGACCCACCAGGGCGTTGCCGCGGCGACCAATTTCGGCAACCGCTTCGGCCATGCCTGGCAGAACGCGGCCGCGGAGCCGGTGCAAACACTCCGGTAGATGGGCCAGGTACGCCTGCCGGTAACGGTTCCAGTTCTCGACCGAGTCTTCCAGGCCGAAGTGCAGCATTACGTCGCGAGCGATGGCCCGGTCGGTGCGGCCCCCCAGGGAAATGCTGGGGAAGGCAGCCGGCAAGTCAAAGGCCGTAGCCAGCGCGGCCTCCAGGGCCGCCCGTCCCGCCCCGCCGGTGGAGATCAACGTCCCGTCGATGTCGAACAAGAAAACTCGCACGGCGAAGAGTTTAGCCTGCCGCCGCCGGGGTTGGCGAGTGGGCCGCCTCCGAGCCGCCGCGGGGGGGTCTTGTCGAGGATGCTATTTCCGCCAAGCTCGGTTATGATTTGGCCAGTTCACAGATCCCCAGGGCGACGCCATGTTGACCATCTTGGGCAAGCCACAGGCGGTTTGCTCCGCCGTTTCCAGGCGCAGGCTGTTGCGGGCCGGCGGCGCTGGCCTGCTAGGGTTGAGCCTGCCCAAGGTGTGGGCGGCCGAGGAGCAAGGTCCGACGCACCCCCCGCGGGCCAAGAGCGTGATCTTCCTGTTCTTGTTCGGCGGCCCCAGCCAACTAGAAACCTTCGACCTCAAGCCCGACGCCCCGGCGGCCATTCGCGGACCCTTTAAACCGGTCGCCTGCCGCACGCCGGGTTTGCTGGTTGCCGAGCCGCTAGGCCGCATCGCCAACGTCAGCGACAAGCTGTGCGTCATTCGCACCATGACCCACAGCTACAATGACCACAGCACCGCGGCCCATTACGTGCAAACCGGTCACCCCTGGCACGTACCCATCGGCGGCGGCTTCAACGCCACGGAAAAAGATTGGCCGGCCATGGGGTCGATCGTCGAGTACGTCGATCAACACTCCCCGGCCGTCGCCCCCCGCGACATCCCCAGCTATGTCTACCTGCCCAACCGCCTGGGCCACCTGGAAACGTACACCACTAAACTCGACCGGCCCGGCCAATACGCCGGCTGGCTGGGCCGCGGCTACGATGCGCTGGCGACCGACATCCGCAAACGCGACGACAAGGACAACCCCTATTTCCGCGACTGTACCGACGAGGAACTAGACTATCGCATCAAAGGATTGGCCGCCGACGCCAGTCTGACGCTCGATCGGTTCGCCCACCGACAATCGCTGCTGACCCAATTCGACGACCAGCGCCGCGCACTCGACCGCGCGCGGCTCGCAAGCTACGACCGTTTTCAACAACGAGCCCTGGCCCTGGTTTCCTCCGAAACGACGCGGCAGGCCCTCGACATCCGCCAAGAGGCGGCCGAGCTGCGCGACCGATATGGCCGCAACTTGTTCGGGCAGTCAACGCTGTTGGCGCGGCGGCTGGTCGAATCGGGAGCCCGGTTTGTAACCGTCGCTTGGGAGGCGGTGGATGGCTACAGTTGGGATTCGCATCTGCACAGTCGCGATGTAGAAAATCATCTCTTGCCCGGATTCGATCGGGCGCTGGCCACGTTGGTCGAAGATCTGGACCAGCGCGGGCTTTTGGATGAAACGCTGGTGGTGGCGCTGGGCGAGATGGGCCGCACGCCCAAGGCCAACGACGCTTGGGGCCGGGGGCACTGGAGCACGCTGTTCCCAGCCGTCTTGGCCGGCGGAGGAATTCGCGGCGGCGCCGTGTACGGTCGCTCGGACAAGGATGCAGCCTACCCGGCCGACCACCCCGTCAGTCCCGAAGACCTGGCGGCCACCGTTTTTCACGCGCTGGGAATCGATCCGGAAATGCGGATCAACAACGCCCAAGGCCGCCCCACACCGCTGGTCGAGGGCGGCCGCGCACTGAAGGAACTGTTCGGCTAATACCGCCCAAGGCGAGCGGGGGACATCAGTCCCCTGTTATTTCGGAAGCACAACGAGACGGTGATCGAGCGCCCACGTTCGCCGGCACGGCGGCCAACTACGGACCGCGGCGGACCGTGGTCTGCTTGTAGTGCTCATTGGCGCTTTGGTGATACACCGGTTGCCGCTGCGGCTTGGCCCCGAAGTGTCCCCAGGCATAGCGGCCAGCCGGAGCGCCAAAACGATAGGTCACAATCGGCGACGGCTTGGCGTGCGGATAGTTGTAATACACGTCGCCGCTGATTCGCGGATTGGCCGAGAATCGCTCGGCATTGGCGAATTCGTACAGATATTCGTCGTTGGGGTAGAACAGCCCCTTGGGCGGATGGCCGCCGCTGCAAACGCTGGTCGCCAGCAGCAGCCCCAGCCCCAAAATCGCGCTTAACCGTTGCATGATTCCGTTCGCCCCCCGGGGAGGTGCGCCTGTACGGCGTAGCATCGCCACGAAAAATACTCCGTCATGAGTATCTTCGGCACGGCAGCCGACCGCCGGCCAGTTCCCCGCAAGTTCCACAGATCGCGCAGCGTGTGCCGTTTACGCGGGCACCGGTTCGGGGCGAACCAACCGCCGCAAAAAGGGGCGAAAACCACGCCAAATCGGCGCAACTCCGGCTGCCTCGACCGGCTGCGCCCCAGCCTTACCCCAGCCGCAGCCGGGTCAACGCCACATGGCCCGAGAAGCAAACATCGACGTCGCAGCCGTGGCTGCGAACGCGGTCCTGGTACTTGCCGCGATAGTGCAGCCGACCGTCTTCGTGATGGAATTCGACCGGCAACGGGTTGGGGTCGAGCCGGCAGTCGACCAACTTCACTCCGGCCGCCGATTCGTCCAACTCGGGCAGGTTTACGTTCCAGAACGCCCCCGACTCGTGCGGACGCGCCAACAACTCGTTGAGCGCCGCCAGCGCCGACCGCGTCGCGGCCGGCCAGTCGATGGGCCAGCGGCTGCGAACGTACTGCGACACGGCAATGCCGGGCTTGCCCAGCAAGGCCGCCTCGCGAACCGCCGCCACCGTCCCCGAATGGTAGACGTCGGCGCCCAGGTTGCCGCCGGCGTTAATTCCCGAGATGACCCAATCGACGTCGGGCGCCAAGTGCGACAGCGCCACGCGGGTGCAATCGACCGGCGTGCCGTCGAGCATGTGCCGATCTTCGGCCAGGGTGACAAGTTCCAGCGGCCGATGGGTGGTGGCCTGATGGCTGCAACCCGACAGGTGCTGATGCGGAGCAACGATGATGCGATGCCCGCGCCCCTGGAGCGCGTCGGCCAGCGCGGCCAGGCCCGGGGCGTCGATTCCATCGTCGTTGGTGAGCAGAAATTTCATAGCAGTGGCGGCGCCGGCTGGGCCCATCGAAGGTTCGCAGCCCCGCGCCTCACCCATCGCTTGATTTCATCCAGTCCTGCAAGCGCTGCACGTCGCGGCGAACGGTCGTGGCGCCGGCGAACAGCACCAGACACAACAGCAGATTCAGGATGGGAATCACGTACATCGCTCGATGAAGGCCGGCGCCGCGGTAGGGGTCTAGCGCTTTGCGATAGTCCGCCTCGGCCAGGCCGTCCAAGGCCACGCCGTCGGCTTGCGCTGCTTGCACGATGTAGTGGTCGCTCAGCACGCCCGTGGCATAGGGTCCCAAGGCGGCGCCGAGAATGTACATGGCGAAGAAGTACAGGGCCATGGCCGTAGCTCGCAGCGATGGTTCGATCACGTCCTGCACCGTCGCATATACCGTCGAGTAGTAAACGTACATGACGCCGCATCCCAGCGACAACAATAGGACCAAGGAGCCGACGTCGCCCACTGGGCGGCCAAGCCCGAAGTAAATCAAGGGCACGGAAATGCCCAGCGCTACGCCTCCGACCAACAATCGTCCGTTGACCTGCCGCCGTCGCATGGCGTCGCCCAGGACGCCCCCCAAGATCAGCGCGGGAAGGCCCGAGAGCCCGTAGATCAACGTGACCCGGTTGCTGGCCTCCACCACCGACAGTCCGTGGACGCGCATCAACAGCGGCGACAGAAAAGTTCCAATGGCGTACATGTTGAAATTGTGCAGGGCGCCTGAGGCGATGATCCACCAAATCGTCGGAATGGAGAGCACCAACCGATAGGGTGACCCCGCCCGACGCCGTTCGCCAACGCCATGCGCTTCGGTCGCCCCGCGGGCCGGCTCGTGGACAAACAGCGCGGCCGCCGCGCAGAGAACCCCCGGCACGGCCGCCACCAGAAACGCCGCCCGCCAAGAGTAGTTCTGCGTAATGAGTCCACTCACGAAAAAGCTCAACGCGTTGCCGATGGGCAGCCCCATCATGAACACGGCCAGGGCGCGCCCGCGCGTCTGCGCGGAAAACAAGTCGCCGATCAGCGACGACGCAGCCGGTGCGCATACCGCCTCGCCAACGCCCACTCCCAACCGCGCCAAGAACAACTGCGAATACGTGCGACAAAAGCCCGACACGCCCGTCAGCAGACTCCATACGAAGACGCCCACCGCCAGCAAGCGCGTACGCGGATAGCGATCGGCCAACCTGCCCAACGGCACGCCCACCATCGCGTAAAGCAGGATAAACGCCGTCCCCAACAGCCCCAGCGACTTGTCCGAAAGCTGCCACTCCTCGCGAATCGGTTCCGCCACCGCGCCCAACGCCGTTCGGTCATAGAAATTCATCGTGTTGATGGCCAGCAACACCGCCAGCGCGTACAGGGCCTTCGATTCCTTGCTCATGTCGTGTCCGGGGTTGGATGGGCCATTTGGCGCGCCGCGAGATTGTCAAGCGGTTGGCGAGGACGCTTACGTATACCGTGCGGCGTATGAAGACGCCACAGTTTTCGCCGGTACCGGCGATTCCTGGGGAACATCGTCCGCGCGGCTTGACACCCCCCAACGCCCGCTTGAGAATTCCGGTCGCCAATTGGCTTGGCCAATCACCGTCGTGAGCAACTCCATGGCCGCCTCCGCTTCGACTCGCCGGCGCGCGGCCGCACCCTCCGCCGGCAAGATCTCGGCAGCCGCGAAGAAATCGCCCGCCGCCAGACCCGTCAAGAAGTCGCGGCCCGGCGGCCGTAAGCCAGGCTCACCCGAGCGACCGGCCGTCGGCAAGGCCAAGCTCCAGACGCATGCCGCGCGGGTGGTGCAGCAGTTGGCCGTCGACTACGCCGATGCCCAGTGTGCGCTCCATTTTCGTACGCCGCTGGAGCTGCTTGTCGCCACGATTCTCTCCGCCCAGTGCACCGACCAGCGAGTGAACCAGGTCACCGCCGAGTTGTTCAAAACGTACGCCTCGGCCGCCGATTATGCCGCGGCCGACATCCAGCAGTTGGAGAGGGCCGTCCAAAGCACGGGGTTCTTTCGCAACAAGGCCAAGAACATTCGCGCCTGCTGTCAGAAGCTGGTTGAACTGCACGACGGTCAGGTGCCGCGCGACCTGGAGGCGCTGGTCAAGTTGCCGGGAGTGGGACGAAAGACGGCCAACGTTGTGTTGGGCACCGCCTTTCGAATGCCGACCGGCGTCGTGGTCGACACGCATGTCGGCCGGCTTTCCCAGCGGCTGGGGCTGACCAAGGCGAAAGACCCGGTCAAGATCGAACAAGACCTGATGCGGCTGTTGCCGGCCGACGAGTGGATCGATTTCAGCCACCGCTTGATTCACCACGGTCGAAAGATTTGCCTAGCGCGGAAACCTCGGTGCAGCCAGTGTCATCTGGCCGACCGCTGTCCGCGCATCGGCGTGACCAACTTTGCATAGGAATATGTAACGGGCGACGTACCAGTCCATCGGCTAGCGAGCTTTGCAGATGATTCTTACCGGGCATGAAATTCAGCGGCAGTTGGGGCAGAACATCGTCATCGAGCCGTTCGACCCGACGCGGCTGAATCCCAACAGCTACAACCTGACACTGCACGAAGAGTTGATGACCTACGAGGAATTGGTCCTCGACATGGGCAAGTCGAACCGCGTTCGGCGGCTCACGATTCCGCCCGAGGGGCTGGTCTTGCAGCCCAGTCAGTTGTATTTGGGCCGCACGGTCGAACGGACCGAAACGCACAACCTCGTGCCGATGATCGAGGGCCGGTCGTCCATCGGCCGGTTGGGGCTGTTCGTGCACGTGACGGCCGGATTCGGCGACGTCGGTTTCAGTGGATACTGGACCCTGGAGATGTTCGCCGTCCAACCCATCCGCATCTATGCCGGCGTCGAGATCTGTCAGATTTTCTATCACCAGATCACCGGCGACGTGACCGAATACTCCAGCAAGTATCAGCACAACCAAGACATTCAGCCCAGCCTGATGTTTCAGGAATTGAACCGCCGGGAGCAGCACGATCCGCAGCGCGAACTAGATTTCGGCATCGAATGGACGAATCGGTAATGTGCCGCTCGACCGGTCCATCGCGGCGCCGCTTCCTCGTCCAGGCTGGGACACTGGCCGGGGCCGCCTGGTGTTCCGCCAGATCGGCGCAGGCGGGCGAAGAAGATCGCCCGCCGGTGACCGCCCCGCGGGCCACCTCGGGAGACGCGGCAGTCGAGCCGAATTGGGACGAGCGGCTGACGATCACCGTTGGCCCCGACAAGGCCGACATTGTCGGCGCCAGCGAGAAAGCCATTCAGGCCGCAGTGGACAGCGTTGCCCGCTGGGGTGGCGGCACGGTGCGGCTGTTGCCCGGCGAATTCACGTTTCGCAACGCGGTCTATTTGGCGTCGCACGTCCGGCTGCTGGGCGCCGGCGCCGAAACCGTCATCCGCAAGGCCCCCTCGCGAACCGCTGCGTTGGCCCAGGACAGCGACTGGTACGACCAGGAAATCACGCTCGACGACGCAGACGGCTTTCAAGTGGGCGACGGCGTTTGTCTGCGGACCATCGATCCCCATAACGGCGGGCCCGATGTGCTCAAGCGAACGCTCGTGGCCCGCAGCGGAAAACGGTTCAAGCTCGATCGGCCGCTGCGCGAGAACTTCTGGCTCACCGGAAACCCCACCTGCGCCACGCTGTTCCCGCTTCTTTCAGGCGAGAACATCACCGATGTCTCAATCGAAAACCTCACGCTCGACGGCCACAAAGCCGAGAACGACAATCTGGACGGCAACTATGCCGGTTGCGTGTTCCTCCAAGATTGCCAGCGCATGACCATTCGCGGCGTCATCGCCAAGAACTACAACGGGGACGCGCTAAGCTGGCAAATCTGTCATGACGTTGTCGTCGAAGACTGCCACGTGTACGACAACGCCGGGCTGGGGCTGCATCCCGGCAGCGGGTCGCAACGGCCGTTGATTCGCCGCAATCGGCTGGAGCGGAACCATATCGGCCTGTTCTTTTGTTGGGGTGTGAAATACGGCCTGGCTGAGGAAAACGAGATCGTCGATACGGCCACCGCCGGCATATCCATCGGCCATCGAGACACCGACAACCTAATCCGCCGCAATCGGGTGCAAGGCAGCGGCCAGGTGGGCATTCTGTTTCGGCCCGAGCGCGGCGAAACCTACGCGGGCCACCGCAATCGCATCGAACACAACGAGGTGATTGACAGCGGCGAGGCATCGGGCGTGGCGATCGACGTGCAGGGGGCAACTCGCGACGTACAGCTTGTGCAAAACCGGCTGCGCGAGACCCGCGGGTCGATGCAGCGGATCGGCATTCGGTTGGGCAAAGAGGCCGGCCCGGCGCAACTGGTGGACAATCGAATCGACGGCTTCGCGCAGGCTGTGCTCGATCTGCGCGGGGCGTGAGCCTTGAATGCCCAGTGAGCCTTGAAAACCCAG
>CAYWTU010000004.1:9034-19890 GCA_964461275.1 uncultured Pirellulales bacterium
TGGCCTTGAAAACCCAGTGGCCTTGAAAACCCAGTGGCCTTGAAAACCCAGTGGCCTTGAAAACCCAGTGGCACAGTTCGGCCCCGGCGCAATTCGGCCCGTCCGCGGCGCGGCGATCTCACGCAGCCGTCAGCAGCTTGCTATTTCAGGTCGCTATTTCGCGGCCGTCTCCACCACGCGGCCGGCAGCCTTCTTTGCCGGTTCGGGGCTGAACTTCTTGAGCATTGCGTACAGATTGATCAGCGCCTGATTCATCAGCGACTCGCCGGCGCCAAGTTCGACCGGCGACACCTGAGGATCGCCGCCGTAGCCTCCTTCGCTGGCCGCCTCGATCGTGGGAAAGTATAGGTTGTGCCCGTTGGCGTAGCCGAAAAACAGCGTGTGCGGAACATAGGCCCGCTCGCGCAATCGCACGGCATGGTTGCAAAAGAACTCGCCCGAACCGCTGACCATTGCGATTTCTTCGTTCAACAACACGGTGTTGAGTTCCACGGGAATGCCGTCTTTCATTTCCGCCGTAAAATTTCGCACCAGTTCGGGAAAAAATGCCCGTGCGAACGCCGCTTGGATGAGTGGGTTGGTCATATCAATGCGAAAGCCCATCAAGTAGCGGTCCGTCTTTCCCTTGAGCGACGGCTTGGCGGGGGCCTGGGTCTGGCAACCGCGGGCCAACTCCAACACGTGGTCGGCCAGGTGCTCGCCAAACTGCTGCGGGCCTTCGACGCCGGGGGGCGGGTTGGCGCTCATGTCGCCCGAGGCGCCCTGCATGAAGACGCACAGCGCTCCCAGCTCTTTTTCGACCTTTCGCTTCATGTGGCCCGGATAGTCCGCCGAGTACTTCAGTATCATCTCGTCGATCATCGTCGGATGCGCCGCGAAGTTGACCAGCACCGCGATCAACTTGCCGTCAACGTCGTCGAACCGCACCACGTTCAGCAGCGGATCGGTCGGCTTGGGCAGCCGCTTGGAGTGGCGATTTCGATTGAGCGCATGTTGCTTGTTGGCCACGCCGATGCGAGCCGGCTTGGCCGCCTTGTCCGCCGCCAGGACGACGTCGATCAGCTTGTCGGGCAGCGCCGCCGCGTAGGCCACCGAGGCGTCAAACTTGCCCTTGCCGTGACCGTCGCGATCGGTCAATTCGATGACCGGCCCATGGTGCGAGTGGCTGCCGCTGATGATCACGTGGTGGATGCCCGCCTTCTCGGCCAGGGCGGCGCGAATCTTGGCCATCATGGGGACCGTCGGCCCGCGACCCAAATCCGTTCCCACCACCGCCAGCTTCTGATCGCCGGCGGCAATCACCAGCGCCTTGGCCGTCAGATTGTCGAGCACGCCGTTGGACAACAGATCGTGCCGCGCGCCGTATCCCCACATCGGCATGGCGGCCTGCGGCGTCAGGTCGCAGTCGGCCGCCCCAACTAGAAACGCCGGCGGTTGAGGAGGATCTTTCGCCTGCGCCGAACCCGCCGCCCAGAGGATCCATCCACAACCGATCATCGCCGCGTGGGCCGCGACAGTCCAGGCCGCCCGCCTCCGAGTGGTCACGTCACGTTGCATCACGAGTATCGCCTTCTCTTTAAGGAATAGTTTGTTCGCGCCTTGAGGCGCCCGCTTGCCAGGACCGCTACGATTCTTCTTCCATGGCGTGCATCGTCTCGGCCACCTGCCGTCGGTTGCCTATCCAGAACACAATACCCAGGCAGGCCATGATAAGTGTCACGACACGGTAGCCAATGGCGGTCAGAAATCCTTTGCCTTTGGGGATGTCCTGTTCGGCCAACACATCGTACAAGAACTCGACCGTCCCCTCGAACGGCCCCAGCCCCATGGGAACGATCGGGACCGCCCCCGCCACGTTGGCGAGGGGTACGATCACCAGGTGTTCGCTCAGCGTCGGGCTGGGGCCAGGCAGCCCTTTGGCGCACATGTACACCGCCGCTGCAATCAGGGAATGGACCACCACGCTGGCAACAATCGACCACAATAACACCGGCAGCCGCCGGCTGTACATCCGCACGGCCAGGATCAGTTTTTCGACGGTCGGCCCCACTTTGGGCAGGCCCGCCACCATCTCGGAAAGCGCCCCTTGAGTAAAGCCGGGAATCAGGATGGCCACCAGACCCAGTCCGCCGATCACGGTGCAGACCAGTGTGGCCTGAGTGACCATTTTCACCTCGGCGACCGGCGAATTCCACAATCGCGTGGCCACGATGCAGCACGAGGCGACCACGAACAGGCCATACAGACCGATGGCCCGGTCCACGAACACCGTTGCCACGGCCTCGGCCCTGCGTCCCGGCTGCTCGCGGGCGATGAAGATGGCCTTGAACAAGTCGCCGCCGACGTTGCCCAGCGAGACAAAGTTCAACAAGTTGCCGAGCATTCCCAATCTAAAGGCGTCGAGGACGCGAAATGGCAGATGCAGCGCCCGCACGAGGTAATACCAGCGCACGATCGAGATGGACAGCCCCATCGTGCTGAGCACACCGCCAAAAAAAAACTGCTCCCATTGCTTGGGCTGGTTCTGAAACTGTTGAAACGCCTGCTCATTACGGAGGCGGTAAACGAGGTAGCCGATGATGGCCAGCGACAGCGCCAACATCGCCACGGCGCGCAGTCGGCGACGGAATTTCGAGGCGCCCATGGGGGTCATGCGGCGCCCCTTGCGGCAACGCCTTGCGCAATGGTGGCGACTTTCCGGCAGAGCGTACCCGACCGCGGTCCAGCCTCGCCGAGGTCAGCACATACCCCCGTTGTCGTGCCGGTTAAGAATTTCCTAGCTTGCTGCACTCGCCGACGCTCCTTGACAGTCCAAATGGCCCCTGATAGTTTACCGTTTCCGCGTCCGGAAAGCAGCGCTAGATCGTTGTGACATCACGACTTGCGTCGGCACAGTTTGGTGGAGTGCAGTCCGTAGATGTACCGTTTGACGATGTGCCGCAATCCAATCGTGGCTGTAGTCATTTGTGGCTGCTGTGGCCAATTTTGGCTGTAGCCGGCGCACCCGGGGGATTAGCTCAGTTGGGAGAGCGTCTGGATGGCATCCAGAAGGTCAGGGGTTCGAGCCCCCTATCCTCCATTCGATTTGCCGGCGGCAGGCCCACCGATTCTAACCGCGGACGTTGTGTGCCGCGAGGCGTGACGCAACATTCCCTAGAAGCCGTTATGCGGCTGCACCGGTCGCACGTTTCTTTCGGCGGCGTCGGAACCAAGCCGGCCACTCGTCTCGGCCGCCTCATACTAGCAGGCGCACGAGCTTCAGCATGGCTTCGCGGTTCACAAGACGCCGTGCCGGCAGGGCTGTTCCAGGCGCCTGTTGCGTGCCGGTGGTTGGCGATATGCTCGGCTGCTCGCGGTCGTCGAACGGCTCACGCATGACCCCACGTCCCATCCTCGCTGACCTAGATTCAACCGACGACCAAACGCGATGACTGAGCAGCGCCCGCCAACCGACGTATGTCTGTTCCATCGCGACGGGGCGATGTGGCTGCCGCAGCCGTGCTGCGCCGGGCCGTGGTCGGCCAACGCCCTACATGGCGGGCCCGTCGCGGCGCTGGCGGTGTCGGTGGCTGAGCAACTGCTGCCCGGCGAGCATCTCGTCACCAGTCGCATGACGCTCGAATTGGTGCGGCCTGTGCCGATGCAGCCGTTGGAAACGCAGGTCCGATTGATCAAATCGGGCCGGCGGGTCAACCTCGTCGACGTGGAAATCCTGGCCGACGGCCGGCACGCGGCCCTGGCCCGGGTGCAACGTACGAGTTATGAACCGGTGCAACTGCCGCCGCTAGAAGGCACCGGCGCCGAGCTTACGCCCCCCACCACCCGACCCGAGGACTACGCCCCGCCCGATCCCAAGCACCGGCATCCCGACTTTCGCCGCTCGGCGTTCGTGGGCGGCGCCTGTGAGATGCGCACGCCCCGGCCCGAGGGGATCTTCGCGCACGGCACGATCGACGCCTGGCTGCATGTGTTCGCCGACTTGTCGCCCGGCTGCCCCCTGTCGCCAGCCGCGGCCGTGTGCGCCGCGGCCGATTGCAGCAACGCCTTGGGCGCGCCCGAGGCGCCTGGCACCGCCACGCGATTCATCAACGCCGATTTGACGGTCCACCTGGTGCGCGCGCCACACGACCGCTGGGTCCACATGCACCCAACAACGGTCTGGATGGACCACGGCATCGGCCACACGCGCTGCGCGCTTGCTGACCGGTTGGGGATGTTGGGCACCGCCGCGGTGATCCTGCCGCTGGCGAATCTGTAGAGGTCTTGCGCTGGCGTTTCGCTACTTCGTCGGCGATTGTGGTGTCGCGACTCCTGAGTTGGAAACGTTTGTAGACGACGCCGACCCCGACTCGCCAAAACCTCCTTCGGTCGCCAGCCCCACTTGCCGACGCCATTTGAGCAGCCGAGCCAACCGCGAGTTGTCGCTAACCAACGCAATCACCAGACCCCACATCGCTGTAATCACTCCCAACACCACCCCCAGCGCCACCAGCGCCCGTCGCACCAGCGCCGAACCCAGCTCGTAAATCGGGCGAATCACCGATTCATACCGCTCCTGAATAATGACCACCCAGCCGGTGTCGCGGATGCCACGGGTGGCGTCTTCGAGCACGACTGGCTCGAGCGCCGCCAGCCACCGTCCATCGTAGTCGGCGCCGACCGGGTCGGCGTAGTCCGAGTCGAAACTCTTGTTCATGATTTGATCGTTGACCTCCTCCAGCTTCGCCTCCAGTTTCGGCGCATCGGGCCCGGCCGCCGCCCCATCAGCCGACGATTCCTCCGCGTCGACCAGTTGCTCTTGCAACGTGCGTTGCTCCTTCTGGAGATCGATCAGCTCCCGCAGCCGCGCGACCTGCGTGCCTTGTACATAGAGCTTGGGAGGATCGTCGCCGCCTTCGGAAGATTTCAGCAGCCTATTGAGATACGGATGCTCGAGCACCGAGCCCGCCTTTCCCGTTTCGTCGGGACGAACGTCGACCAGCATCGCCAGTTGATCGACGCCCTCTTGTTTGCCGGAGCGAAGTTCGGCGAAACTCCCCAGTTCCACCGTAGACGCCAAGACGCCCAAGACCGGCGCTTGTTTAGGATTCGGCGAGGGCCCTCGCACCGGTACGGAGAAGGCCACTTGCCGCCGACGGCTCGACTTGCCGATGAAGACGATCGATTGATGCGGAGTCTCGACCGGCTTGATGCCGGCGGTGTCCGGCGGCAGATCGGCGCCGCGGCCGTGAAAGTAATCGCGAAAAGCGAAGTTGCGCCCTATCGTTTTGTTGTCCACCGGCAACCGCACCAATTGCACCCCGGCGGCGTCGCACAAGAACCAGATTTCGTTCGACTGATCGGGATTGTAAAGCTTCAGCAATTCCTGCAGCCGCAGCTCCAGCTTCGAGCGCGCCGAGCCGTCGAAGCGCCCTTCGCGGCGGGCTTCGTCCAAGTGTTTGCGGAGCAGTTCGTCGTCGGCCACTTGCTCCAAGGTGCGGTAGCGATGATCAATTTGCCGGGCCACTGCTTCGGCCACAAATTGGGCCGCAAATCGGTTGCTTTCGCTGGCCCGTTCCAGAACGGTCTCACGCGAGTCGTCAATGGCCACCTGAAAGCCGCTCCAAGCAAACAGCGTCATCACGCCCAAAAGCAGCGCCGGTCCAACGGCGCCCATCACCAACAGCGGTCGCCGAGCCCGTCGCAGACGGCGCTGCTCGAGAGAGTCCAGCACCGACTGCACGTTCGGATACCGCTTTTTGGGATCAGGGTTCAGGCACCGCTCGATGATTTCCGCCAGATTGCCGTCGACGCCCGGCGCCGTACGATGCGCCGTGGGCGTCTTGGCCTGCTGAATCGCGTCGCGATAGGCCGCCAACCGATTCTCCAATGTGCCCGACTGTTCCACCTTGCTGGCCAGCGTGTGACTGCGATGCGGCGGTTGACCAACAAGCATCCGGTACAACAGCGCACCCAATGCGTAAACGTCCCAAGCCACCGTCGGCACGGCGTTCAAATCGGCCTGCTCGGGCGCCATGTAATACAGCGTTCCCAAGGCCGGCGACTGTTCGTGTGACAGCCGCGATTGGCCGAAGTCGGCAATCCGAGGTTTGCCGTCGCGTCCTAGAAGGATGTTGGCGGGCTTCAGGTCGCAATGCAGCACGCCCTTGGCGTGGGAATGCATTAGGCCCAGGCAAACTTCGCGGAAGATGTCCAGGGCCTCGGACGTCGGAATCGGGCCACGCTGCAAACGGTCTTCCAGCGAGCCGTCTTCCAAAAACTCCATGACGTAGTACGGCGGGTCGGCGTCCCAACCGACGGCCAAAAGCTGCACCACTCGGCGATCGGCAAACAAGAACGCTAGCTTCTCCACCTCGCGCGAGAGCAGCGACCAGTCCAGCCCGCCGCGATGGGCATAGAACTTGATGGCCACCTGTCGACGCGTGTTGCGGTCGACGGCCAGCCAGACTTCGCCATAGGCGCCGCTGCCCAGGTAGCGAAGCGGCTCGAAGCCGGGAACGTCGGTCGGCGGCCGTCGGCCGCGCAAGCTCTGCTGCTGGGCGGCCTGCTGCTCGTCATCGCCTTGCAGAAACGTCTGACCTTCGTCCATCCCGGCTCCTTGCATTCCGCGTCGCCCAGCCGCCACGGCATGGTTCCACTCCGCTGCGTTCCCCAATTATATGGGGCCAGGCTTGGTGGAATCCATGCGAGAAATTCCCCTGCGCTTGAACCGCGAAGCTCCCAGGCGCTCGCCCGCGGGGGCCAGGTCAAGCATTCACCCCAAGGAATGGATTCAGGGCGAGTCGCGGAATTTTCTTTGCTCCACACGCGAAACCCCCTACACTCAACGGCGTCGGGTCATCGAATGGGGCCCGAAGGCCGTGGCCAGCGGCTCCTGCACAAGTTCGATTCGACCACTTTGCGAGCGGAGGAGATGATGATGGCCCGTAAGACTCGTCGCACACGACGGCTGAATCGGCGATTCGAAAACCTTGAACGCCGGCAACTTCTGGCCGGCAACGTCCAGGCTGGATTCGACCAAGCCAGCGGCCTACTAACGATCCTTGGAGATCCGGCGAGCAACGGCTTGGCCATTGCGCAGCTCGCCGATGTTTCGCAACCCGGCGTTCCGCCCGTCACGCAGTTGTGGCTCAAGCCGGACGCCACCACGCGCCTCAACGGCCAGCAGCCCGGCGTCGGCGTGATCGTCAGCGGCGTGACGAGCATCTCCGCGCAGTTGGGTGACGGGGCGGACGATTTCGCGCTCCTCGGCCGCGAAGGTTCGTCGCTGACGGCCCTGTCGTTGGACCTCGGCCGTGGCAATGACGACGTGACCATGAAGGGCGTCAAGATTTTGCAAAACGTTGCACTGAGCGGTTCCGACGGCGGCGACGTGGTGCGCATCTCGGACAGCAGCGTCGACGGCGAATTGGACGTGCAGGTGACGGGCGGTTTGGACATGACCCTGGAACGCAGCCAAGTGGGCTCGCTTGTTCACCAAGACACCGCCCCGTCCGTGGCCGGCGCGCCGCTGGAACATCTCAAGATCAAATTATCCGACGTGCTCGTGTCCAGTTTCATGAGCGTGAACACCGAGAACGACTTGGACGTCAGCGTGGACGGTGGTTTGTTGGGCGAGCTGTCGATTCACAAGGAATTAGGCGCCTCGTCAACGGGTGTCGCTGCGTCGCCGATCTATCTGAAGCTAAGGGATGTACTCATCACAGGCGCGGTGGATGTCGACGTCGAGGGCGCCAGCCTCGTCGATGTATCGTCGTCCGGCAGCGAAATGAACGGAGTCTACCTGAAAATCGGCGGGGTGGACGGGCAATCGGCGCCCCTCGCACGCGTGGCGCTCGACAGTTCGGTGGTCGCCGGTCCGCTCTCCCTCACCACCGAGGGCGCCGTCGATTTCAGTTCCAGCCGCAGCAGCCACAAAGAGTGGATCCTGATCGAGTCGGTTTCTGCCGCGGATCAACCGATCGAGGAAGTCGCCTTCGTCTATCACACGATCAAGTTCGTCGACACGCTGGTCTCAAGCTACGTGGCCGTCGATGCACAAGGGGGCGGCTTGGACTTTGCTGCCCAGGGCTCAAGCCTGGCTTCGATTTACATGAAGTACGACGGCGTTTCGGGCGACGTCTCGCTGCCGCCAGCGACAGCCCGCGTCAGCCTGTCGGACGGCTCGATCGACGGTCCACTGTCTTTATCAACCGACGCGACAATCGACGTTAGTTCGTCGCGGATGGACCACAAAGAGTGGATTCTGATTGAAAGCGTCAGCTTCGCGACGCCAGGCGCGGCGAGCCCGCCGGCGTTGCACCGCGTCAAGTTCGTCGACACGCTGGTCTCCAGCTACGTGGATGTCGACGTGCAAGGCGACGGCCTGCTCGACGTGTCGGCCCAAACCTCCCAGGCCAGCGGGATGTACCTCAAGATGGGCGGCGTGGAAGGCGACACCGGCGCCGCGCAGCGCACCACACGATTGTCGCTCGACGGGGGAACGGTCGACGATCTATCGGTCGAAACCGACGGCGTGCTCCAGGCTTCGGCCACCGGCCAGCATATCAAGAAGGCCGTGCTGTTCGTCCGCAAGCAGGGAACGGACCAGCAAGACTACTATCAGGTCACGCTGAGCGACCTGCTGGTTTCGAGCTTCTCGACGACGTCCGACGGTTCGTCTTCGCATCAGACGTCGGTGCAAGGCGGCAGCGCGAAACTCGTGGCAATCGAAGGCCGCAGCAGCAGTGACCCACTCTTCGATCCTATTGACCACTACAAGATCGATATCGCCAGTTGCGTGGTGGATGGCGCTGTCACGGTGGACGTCGATGGCGACCTGGACTTGTTGGTCGACGAGAGTTCCATCGCCGCGTTTTCCGTGAGTGGCCACGGCGGCGACAGCCACAGCCGGCCGATGGAATCACTGAGCCTTAATTTCGCCAAGGTCGAGTTGAGAAATCACCAGCAGGATGAGCGGAGCCTGTCGATCACGGGCGGGAGCATGGACAGCCTATTGGTGGATGTTTCCAGCGCTTCGCCCGATGGCACGCAATCGCCGTACATCTTCAAAATGACCGATGTGTTGGTAACCGGCGTTGCCAGCGTCGATGTCGACGGCGACCTAGACCTGTTGGTCGATGGCAGCTCCCTTGCCGCGTTCTCCGTAAGCGGCGACAGCGACGACCGGCCGATGGAATCGATCAGCCTCTCCTACACCAAAGTGGACATGCATTACCGCCCACTGGGCGAAAGCAGCCTGTCGCTCACCGGCGGGAGCATGGGCAGTGTTTCGGTAGACGTGAACGACCCGACGAGCCTCGGCGCCAACCCGTCGCTGCGCATGACCATGGAGGGTGTCAGCGTGGCCGCAGAAGCGCGTGTCTATACCGGTGGACGATTTAGCCTGGATATCACGGGCAGCAATGCCGGATTTCTTTTTGCGTCCTCGGGCGGCGGGACCGGCAAGGCTAGCTTCAGCGATCTCAGCTTCTCGAGCGTTCATTTCAGCGACGACGGCACGACGGCCAACGTTTCCGTTGTCGGCGGTCAGACGGACAGCGTGTGGATTGATCTAGGCCATCCTCCTTCTCCGGCGGGATCGGACGAAGTCTATTACACGATTACCCTCACCGACTGTCTGGTCAGCAGCGTGCAACTCAACACGGACGGCGCCACCGATTTTATCACAGAAGGTTCCCGCATCGGCTCGCTCGCGGTGGATATCGACGACGGAGGCGGCGGCAGCGGCGGCTCGCTGGCTATGGAGTCGCTGAGCATGAATTTCAGCAAAATGGATGTCCGCTACAATCCGCAGACCAACAACCGTACCATCACGATCGGTGGCGGCCGCACCGAGACGATCTCGTTGGACGTCGACGCGGCGCCGAATTCGGCAGGGACGCCTGCTTTTCTACAGCTTGAGATGGAGAATGTACTGGTCTCCAGCTACATGGCCCTCGACGCCGTCGGCCTCGGTGGTTTGAGCATCGAATTCGACAGCGTACAGGGATCGCTATTCGACGCCAGCTATGCCAGCGGGGCCGGAGGCGGAGCGGGCAAGGCACAGTTTCAGGACTTCCATTTCAGCGGCGTCAGTCTGCGCGATCAAGGAGCCACGACTTCCGTTGAGATCAGTGGAGGCCAGGCCGACAGCATCGCCTTGCAGCGCAGCGCAGGCGACGGCACAACCGAGCACTTCTTCACCGTGGTATTCAAGGAAGGTCGAGTGGCGAACTGGTTGGAAATCCAGGCAGGGAACGCCCATGTCGATGTCGACGTCAGCCGCAGTCAAATTGGCAACGTGCGAGTCGCGACGGGCGACTTTGAGGGTGACGGTCGATTCGACCAGTCGATTCGTTTGACCGATTCCTTGATATCCGGGTTGGCGGACTTTAGCGCCGACGGAATCGCCGACATCGTCATCGCCAATAGCCGGGTGGGGAGCGCTTCGGTGCGAGCCGCCGACAGCTTCGAGCCGCTGCCGGGCGTGCCTGGCCCGATCAGCCGCGTCACCATAGCCGGTTCGCGCGTGTTGGGACGTTTGACCGTGGATACTGGCTCGGGCGACGACGTCGTCACGATTTCCAAGTCGATCCTCAGCGGCTCAACGTCGATCGACGTTGGCGGCGGAAACGACCGACTGGCGGTGCTCGACTCGATCTTCAGCCGCTTCGCGCTGTTCGACGGCGGCGACGGCATCGACCAGTTGACGATCGCCCGCTCGCGGGCGGCCCAAAAGCCCATCACGCGAAACTGGGAATCGTTCAATCCAAGTCCCAGTTCCTAATGGACCGAGGTCCACCGCTTGACGACCGCGCCTTTAGCCCCGGCCGCCGACAGCTACGACGAGGTTCCCTACCCCAGTGCGCCGTATC
>CAYWTU010000005.1:0-18976 GCA_964461275.1 uncultured Pirellulales bacterium
GCCTGCCAGCCTAACCGAACGGCCCGACCGGCCGGTGCGCCGGGTGCGCCAGGTCACCCCGGAGGGTGCCCGTCGACGCCCCGACGCACCGGGCCGGCGGTGTCGTCACCGGCGGTTCCGCCCCGGCCGACCGGCCGCCGGCAGTCCCGGTGCCAGCGGGCCAAACTGGACGTACGGGCGACTATCGCTGTTGTCGCGGTCGCCGAACCGGGCGTCGTTGAGCCGCTGCACGGTGTCGTAAACGTAAAGCCCTTCTTGGGCCTTGGTGGTCGACTTGATATGCCAAGTCAACAGCGGCTTGTCGAGGTTCTCGGCGACCGCCTCGGCGAGCATCGTCTTGCCCGTGCCCGGCTCGCCGCGAATGAGCAGCGGCTTTTCCAGCGCGCAGGCCACGTTCACCGCGTCGCGCAGCTCGGGCGTAACCAAATAGGTCTCGGTGCCCGTAAATAAGTGAAACGACATGGGTGCTCCGTGAGGGTGATTGGAGAGCATGGCTGCGGCCGGGCCGAGTTCGCTGAGAAGCCCGGCGCTGGCTACCGTTATAGCTGAAATTCGGGCGGGGGCAGGGAGTCCGCGAAGGGGCCTGACATGCCGGCCGGAGGTCGGCGGGTAGTACGCGAGTGAAGGCCCCTCGCCTACTCCATTCGCCCTCGCCGGTACGCCGCTTCGCGCTGTTCCAAATCGGCAATCAGTCGTTCCAAGAGCGGGGTCTGCGGCACGGTGGCCACGGCTTGCTCGCGGGCCAGCTTGGCGGCGTCGGCCGCCTGGGCGTATTTTCCGGCCGCGGCCAGCGACAAGGCATAAACGTCCAGAAGCTGCGGGTCCCGGTTGCCGGTCAATTCGCAGGCCTTCTTGGCCAGCCGCACGGCTTCTCCAGGCCGGCGGAGCGCGCCGGCCGGCGCCGCCGAGTAAACTCGCGCCAGACCCGACAGCGCCGCCGCGTTGTCGGACTGCGCTTCGAGAACTTGCTGGTAAAGCCCTATCGCATCGGCCCACTTGCCCATACCAACCGCGGCTGCCGCCAGGCCGACCGTCGCTTCGGAGCGCTCGGGCGCCACCCGTTGTGCCTCGTCGAATTGCGTTCTTGCTTCGCGATACTTGCCCATGTCCAACAGCAGCCGGCCATAATTGATCCGTTCGGTTGGTCCGTTTTGCCCAGCGTCCAGCATCCGCACGTAATAGGATTCCGCCTCCTCGTAACGACCCAAGTGTTGCAGCGTGTAGGCCTTGCTGCACAGCGCGATGCCAAACCGGGGCGCCCACTCGAGCGCCTGATCCAGGCTCGCGAGCGCTTCGTCGAGCTGGCCTTTTTCCATCAAGGCGTGGCCCAGGCCGTTCATCGCCACGGCGTTCCGCTGGGTGACGCTGGCCGCATGTCGATACAGCGCCTCCGAATCGCGCCACGTACCGATCTGCCGCCACGTGAGTCCCGCCAGGCAGGCCAGCCACACGCCCAGCCCGGCCGCCGCCAGCCGCTGCCGCGCCGGTTTGCCTTGCGACCATTCGGCCAGCGCCCAAGCGACGATCACGCCGATGCCGATGCTCGGCAGGTACATGTAGCGATCTGCGCGCGCTTGCTCGCCGACCTTCACAATCCCAATCACCGGAACCAACATGCCCAAAAACCAGCACCAGCCCACAGCCAGGTACGGGGCGCCGCGCGAGAGGATGGCAACAGACAGGGTGGCAATTCCCAGCACGGCAGCCGACACCAACACCGGCCCGCCGGTCATGTGCTGAACGGATTGCGGATAGTACGCCGCCAGCTTTTGCGGCACGATGAACTGATTCAGGTAGTCCACGTATGCCAATGCCGAGATGGCAAGTCGGCTGAGAAGATTCGGGCTGGAGATTCTCACCACCTGCTGCTGGCTGCCGTAGGTAATCAGGCTGAATAGAATCGTCAAGGCGAACAGCGGGAGCTTTTCGATGATCAGCCCCGGCAGACGCGACCAATCGACAGTCCCCGGCTCGCCGTCGGCCTCTGGCGAACGCAGCCGACCTAGCGGCCAATAGTCCAACAGCAGCATGACGCATGGCAATGTCACGAGCATCGGTTTGGCCATGAGCCCGACGGCCAGCAGAACCAACGTCAACGCGTATCGCCAGCGCCTGGGCGCCTTAGTCCATTCCACGTAGCTCCACAGCGCTAGGAGGCCGAAAAAACCGCTCAGTACGTCCTTGCGCTCGGCCACCCACGCCACCGACTCAACTCGCTGCGGATGCCAACCGAACAAAAGCGCCGCGGCCAGCGCCGCTCCACCCTGGCCCGTCAGCCGCCACAGCAACACAAACACCAAGGCCGTGTTGGCCGAGTGCAACAACACGCTGGTCAGGTGGTGGCCCCAGGGGGCCAAGCCGTAGAGCTGCACATCGAGCAGGTGCGACAGCATCGTCACCGGATGCCAATTGCCGACGACGATCGCCGACCGCACCCAGGCCAGGCTCTCAGCCGTAATGCCCTGTCGCACATGCTGGTTCTTGGTCACGTAGGCCGTATCGTCCAGCTCAACGAAGTCGTTCTGCAGCGCGCGGGCGAATAGCCCGGCCGTGAGCAGGGCGAGCGCTAATGCGGACATGGCGGCGACTCGGCCGCTTAGGGAAATTCCAGCCCGGGAACCTGAATCGTCGCGCTGCACGAACTAATACCCCGGTGGTAAATCGGCGTGGGCCGGGTTTTCCCAAACGGCCTGCCGTCGCCGTAGCTGGGCCAAGTGTTCGTCGATGGCGCGCAGCAGTAATGATCGCTGTTCGGCGTCGGGCGACTCCTCGGCCAGGTTTCGCGCCGCCTCGGCCGTCTCCACCGCCTTGGAGAATTGTCCGGCCGCCCCCAAAAGCAGAGCCCAAGTGTCCCACAGGCGCGCATCTCTTGCGCCTGTCCCGTGGCACAGCAATTCGATCGCCGCCAGCGCTTCCTGCGGGCGCCGCAACTTGGCGTCCGGATGCAGGCCCATCAGCCGCGCCCAACGGTCCGTAGCCACGACGTTGTCAGGGTCCGCGTTTTTTGCTTGAACGTACCACTGGATGGCCTCAACCGGCCGGCCGCGGCGTGCGTAGACCAACCCTTGGCCAATCATTGCTTCGGCCATGCCTGGATACTCGCGCAGCAATTCGTTGAACTGTCGTTCGGCTTCCGGAAATTTGCCCAAACGCAGCAGGACGTACGCGAAATCCAGTCGCAGAGCCGGCGTGCCCTTGTTCATTCGCACCGCGGTCAAGTACGTCTGCCGGGCCTCTTCCAACTTGCCGGCCTTCCGCTGGCAGTAGGCCTTGCCGAGCAGCGCCTCGCCGTAATCTTCCTTGGCTTCCAGCGATTTATCAAACCGCTGCACGGCGCCCAAGTAATCCTTTTGGTCCATTTTGAGCGTCCCCAAGACGTACTGAGCGAAGAAGTTTCGCCCTGTGACCGCCACTGCCCGCTCGAACAACACCGTGGGGTTTTTCCAAAAGCCGATCTGCCGCCATGTCAGGCCCGCCTGAACGGTGAGCCAGATGGCCAGTGCCGACAACAGCAGCCGCTGCCGGCCCGTTTTTTCCCGGCTCCAGGCCGCCGCGGCAAACGCCGCGCCCGCGGCGATCCCGATTGACGGCACATAGGTGTAGCGGTCGGCCCGGGCCGCGCCGCCCACCTGCACCAGCCCAATCACCGGAACCAGCGTCCCCAGATACCACAGCCATCCGACGGGCAAGCTGGGAAACGACTCGCGATGCCGCCATACCTGCCAGGTGAAGAGCGCCAGCGTTGCCGCCGCCAGGGCCGCGTAGTCCAACGGCAGTAGATTGGCCGGGTGAGGGTAAAAAATTGCTAGGTTTGCCGGCCACAGCGTTTGGCCCAGGTATTCGGCATAGACCACCAGCGTATTGGCTAAGCGCCAAAACACGGGGAGGTTTTCCAGCGATCGCACGCCGCTTTCCGATTGCGTGGCAAACGTCACGAGACAGAATGCCACTGATAGGGCAAATAACGGCGCCTTTTCCAGGACAAGTTTTCCCGCACAGGAAAGATCCCAGCCTGCCCCGCCTTGTCCCGAAAGTCGCTGTAACGGCCAGAAATCCAACAACAAGAGCATGCACGGCAGCGTGACCAGCATCGGCTTGGCTAACAGGCTCAGCAGCATCCAAACGACGACCAGCAAATACCGCAGCACTCCACGCCGGTCGAACCAATGGACGTACGCTAGAATTGCCAACAGACCGAAGAAGGTGCTGAGCACGTCCTTCCTCTCGGCAACCCAGGCCACCGATTCGACCCGTAGCGGGTGCCAGCCAAATAGCGCCGCCGCCGCCAGGCTGGGCCCCAACTGGCCCGTCATCCGCCACCATAACCAGCCGCATAGGCCCACGTTGGCGGCGTGCCAAAGGATGCCGCTGAGATGATGCCCCCACGCCGCCAAGCCGTACAGGTGGCAATCGACCATGTGGGACAGCATCGTCAACGGATGCCAGTTGCCGCCGACAGTCGCGGTGGCCACCCAACGCAAGCTCTCGACGGTAATTCCTTGCTGGACGTGCTCGTTGCGGGTGACATAGGCGTTGTCGTCCAACTCGGCAAAGTCGTTGGTCAGCGCCCGGCTATAGATGGCCAGCGTGACGGCCGCCAACACTAAGCAAAGACCGGCCGCGACGGCAGGCCGCACGGCCAATGCCGACGACGGTCCGCCCGCCTCACCATTGAGAGACGGAACCGCGGCTGCCGGCGGCGAATCACTCGAAGCGGTAGCCGTGCTCGGTTTCATGAAATCGCGGTTTGGGGTACAGGGGCACGAACAGGCGCTGGCCGTCCTTGGGATTCTCGCGATAGGCCTTGCGTTGCGCGTACAGCATGCGGCGCTCCACAATTTGCTCGGCGACGGTGGTCCACGACGGCGTATCTTGAGCCAATTCGCGGCAGAGGGCCTCGGCCTGTTGGCTGGTCCGCTCGGCCTCTGAGAATTGTCCCGCATCGGCCAGCGCCGCTGCCAACACGTCCAGCATGTGTGGATCTTGACGTTGGCTGGCGTTGGCGGCCTGCCGGGCAAGCCCCACGGCCTTGGCCGGGTCGCGGGCGGCGGGGTTTTCGCTGGTCGAATAAATCCAGGCCAACCGTCCCGCCACTAGGGCGTCTTGAGGGTTCTTGGAGTGGGCCTCGCGGAGTCGCTTGAGCAGGTCGAATTGCCGGTCGTTCTGCGTCAACTGTCGAGCAAACTCCGGATGGCGCACCGCCAGGTTCGGTTCCAACCTCAGGGCTTCGTTGTAACACAGGATGGCCTGTTCGCGCCCTCCCAGCAGCGACATGGCGTCGGCCAGGTACATCAGGGCGTTGCTGCGCGGGTCGGGAGCCAAGCTCACCGCCGCCATCCGCAACAGATACATCGCCTCTTCCAGGTGCATGCGGCGCAGGGCAACCTCTCCCAAAGCCATCACAGCTTCGCCGGTCTGCATGCTTTTCAGGGATCGCTCTAGATACGTTTGTGCTTCGTCGAGGTCGCCCTCATCGAGCTTCAGCTTTCCCATCACGCTGAGCGCCGAAAAGTTTTCGCTATCGCAAGCCAGCGTATGACCAAACAGCGTGGCCGAATTTCGCCAATGCGGCAGTTGTCGGATCGTCTGGACAGCCAGCGCCGCGACGATCAACGCCGCTGCCGCCGCTGCCGCACGCCGCGGCCACCGGCGTTCACCGACCCAGGCGGCGACCGTCCATACGACCATCAACAGCAGCCCCAGGTGTGGCAAATAGGTGTAGCGATCGGCCATTGCCTGCGACCCGACTTTGACGATGCCAATGACCGGCGCCAGCGTTCCCAGAAACCACAACCAGCCAACGACTAGCTGCGGCGCTCGCCGCCAGAAAAACGCCGCCGCCAAGCTCACGCCGACCAGCGCCAGCGCCGGCCACATCGTCGTGGACCACCTCAGATCGCGGCTTTCCATGGCGTAAGGAATGTACAGTTCCAGCGGCCAAAACAACTTGAAGACATAGGCGCCGTACGACTGGATGGCGTTGCTGACGCGGGGGCCCATGGTCGCGACCTGAGCCATCGCGCCGGCGTTGCGCTGATAGTGGAACGTCATCGCCGCGCCAAAACCAACCAGCGCAAACAGGGGGATTTTCTCGACGATGAGTGCAACGGCGCTGCGCCAGGCCGGTTGCGATGAATCGCGTTGCGCAATCCGTCCTAGCGGCCAATAGTCCAACAGCAGCATCACACAGGGCCACGTCACCAGCATGGGTTTGGCCATCAAGCCTAGCCCCAACAGCACGCACACCAGCGCGTATCGTCCGCCGCCGCCGCGCTGCGTCCAGCACGCGTACGCCCACAGACATCCCAAACCTAGTGCGCCGCTGAGCACGTCTTTTCTCTCGGAGACCCAGGCCACGCTTTCGACGCGCAAGGGGTGCAAGGCAAAAATCGCAGCCGCCGCTAGACTGGCGCCGCGATTACCCGTCAGAGCGACCAGCGTCAGAAAGGCCAGGGCCGCGGAAATCGCGTGCCAGAATACGCTGCTGGCGTGATGACCGCTGGGGTTCAACCCAAACAGCGAACAATCGATCGCGTGAGACAACATGGTCAGCGGGTGCCAGTTGGCGGCGACGCTGCGCGTGGCGATGAACTTCAGCGTGTTCCAGTCGATCCCGTGCTGAATCTCGACGCGCGAAACGATGTAGATCTTGTCGTCGAGTTCAACAAACTCGTAACCCAGCGCGGGCGCGTAGATGGCTGCCGTCAGAAGCGCCAAGCCCAGGGCCCACCAACCGTCCGACCGCCGTACGGAACATGGGCTGGAATGGGGCATCGTTCAGAGTTTCTGCTGGCGAGGGGTGTTTCGCGGGCAACCCCAAGCATCGCCGGTTGAGGATCGGCCGTCGCTGCTTGGCAGGGCAGCATTGCGTCACAACCCATGATTTATCAATAGATTACGCTGATTCGATTCGAGCCGGCAATCACCCCTTTGGCCCGCCGGGACTTCTTGGCAACTGACCGCGGATACGGGCAGCCGTAGTGCCTGCCCCTTCCAGCAGCGGGGGTGTAAGTCCCTATTTGGCAAGGGCTTGCAAATTGGAAAAAATCGACAAATTCGGAAAAATTTCGTTGACTTGCTCGCCGTGCTCGCTTATTCTCACACGTAATGCGTTGAACCGCGCCGTGAAACAAGGGGCCAGCGGCCGGCGCAATGCGAGGAGACGACCCAATCGATTCGTTCGGCAGCGAATTGCTTGACTGCGACGAATTCGCTAGATAGATTGCTCGGCAGCCTGTGGCAGCATAGGCCGCGAGCGTAAACGAAACAGGTGACCAAAACATCATCGAAGCTGAGCCGAAGCGCCGTGGCAAGAATGGGCGTGAGGGCAAAACTCAGCAAGATCGCGTGTAAGTAGGTACTAAGTCTCTAGTCTGCGGAAGGAAAGCTAATGAGTCGGACAACTTGGTTCGCGACCGCTTTGGCGGTCGCCGCGCTGTCGGGCGCTCTTTGTACGCCCGTGCGCGCACTCCCTCTATCCTATTCGCTGGAGGTTGACTCGACTGCGAGCAGCCTCTCTCTCACGATCTCTGCACTTGGCGGCGCCGCGACTGGATCTGCCACGACAACTCTGTCGAGTCCCAATTCAGGGGACGGCTTAGACGGTGTCATCGACCTTGCCAATTATGCCGGTAATGTTCCCGGCACAGGCACGATTGCCAGTGGCGGCGCGTCGTTGTCTGACGCCACGCTCGTACTGAATTTGGGATTCTTAGGCGGCGCCAATGCCGGCTTGCAGGGCATTCACGCCAGCATCAGCGCCGGAGCGCTAAATCCGATTGGACCGCAGATTCCAGGCAATCCAGGTCAAAACACATATGACCTCGGCGGAACGGTCCTCCTCTTGGATCAAGGTGCGATCACCTATAGCGGCTTCGGTCCTATCGGTGGCTTGCTCGGTGTTGGAGCATTCAATACCCCACTCTCATTCACTTTGCCAAGTGGCACCTTGGCGACTACGAAGCTTGGCGCTCCGGTCGCAGGTGTTCGCGGCATGACCGTAACCATTCCGGTCTCAATTTCGACGACCGTGACGACCAATCCTGTTCAAATCGATGCCATTTTGAACGGTCAGCTTGTGTTCACAGGTACCCGCGTTCCCGAACCGGGCACCCTGGCCTTGTTGGCAATCGGCTTGTGCGGCATGGTCCCGATGGTCCGTCGTCGGCTTAGCCATCGAGCGGCCTAATCATCCCTTGCGGTGGTTGGTTCGGTTGTTCGACGGTACATCCGGGGAGTGGCGTAATCAGAGCAGGTGTCAGTGTGCCTGATCGGCACGATTGGTGAATAGAAAACAACAGGCAATTGCAAATGGTTCGTGGGGACGCGTCGAGTAGTGGATGCGATTCCCTTGGATGTTGGTTGCGATTGCTGAACGATATACACATTTCCGTTCGTTTGAGATGAACGAGGTGTCGAAAGTAGCTCGCAGACCGTAGGTCCATCGATGCTGTTTGGCAACAGGCTTGCCCGGCAACAGCCTCGCCAGGCAATCGCGGCAGCTTGCCGCTTTTCGGCCGAGAGGTGATCGATGGCGCGGTCGCGTGGGCGATTAGACGTCTTCGTTGATTGAGTGCGGAGATGTGCGGCGGCGAGTTACGACTGGCTGCTGAGCGTAGTTGGAGAAAAAAATGATCCGGATCGTGTGTGCAAATGCACCGCATTTCGGGATCGCTGGATTTGGACTGTGTTGCGGCGGTCGCTTGTGCGTTTGTTCGCGATTGCGAGCTGAGGGTTCGGCGGATTGCGCCACAGGTCGTCGCAAGACAGTTGTCGTCTAAACGCAGAGGAATTGAGATCGAGGTGAGAGAAAAAGAGTCGCCTGGCCGGGCGACGCACGTTTGGAACAAGGATTCGTTCCCGGCGTCGCTGCGTGACCAGTTAACTAGACTGAGAGAGCTCGAGGGTTTGAAAGAAGAAGACGAGGGATAAGGCCACAAGCCGAAAATCGTTGCTGCCGCCCGTTTCCATGGCTTGACGTTCACGCGTTGACAGGCATGGGGGAAGGGCGTCGGAAAGCGAATCGGTTGTTGGCGCGGTTCCCGCATCGGTGAGGCTGAATGCCGCACTGGTGTGTCAGGATGTGTGGGAGTAGGTCCATCGGGGCGACACCATTGATGAGGAGACTAGGCGGAGGAATACCCGTAGCTATCGTTCATTTGTAATGGTTTTTTGGTGTCTGAATTCATGCGTACGTTGACTGGACTAAGAATTTAACTGTCCCTAGACGTCCGTAAATCTCAAGGTTTTGTTTTACTTCTCTGGAGGAAACGCTAATGACGAAGTCCAAAGTTCTAGTTGCTTTGGCGGCAGTGGCCCTACTTGGGTTCACCACCAGCGCCCGCGCGCTGCCCCTGCCGTTCTCGCTGGAAGTTGATGCCGGCGCCAGCTCGCTTTCGCTAACTATTTCGGCCCTCGGCGGCGCCGCCACGGGCGCTGCGGTCACGTCCCTGTACACGACCGGTCCCGGCGACGGCCTGGACGGAAATATCGACTTGGCCAATTACGCCGGTAACGTTCCCGGCAATGGCGCCACCACCAGCGGCGGCGCTGGCCTGACCGACGCCACGTTGGTGTTGAACCTGGGTTTCCTAGGTGGCGCCAACGCAGGTTTGCAGGGCATTCATGCCAGCATCAGCGGCGGTCCGCTGAATGCCATTGGCCCTCAGATTTCCGGCAATCCTGGGCAGAACACCTATGACCTGGGTGGCACGACCCTAACGCTGGACAGCGGTTCGATCACTTACAGCGGCTTCGGCCCGATCGGCGGCCTGTTGGGCGTCGGTGCGTTCGGCACCCCGCTCGGATTCACGTTGCCCAGCGGCACGTTGGCTACCGTCAAGCTCGGACCGGGCCCCGGCAGCCGCGGCATGACTTTGTCGATTCCCGTGAACATCGCCACGACTGTGACCACCAACCCGGTCCAGATTGACGCCATCCTTGGCGGTCAGCTGGTGTTCACCGGCGTCCGCGTTCCTGAGCCGGGCACCATCGCCCTCTTGGCCGTTGGCCTCGTGGGCTTGGTTCCCGTTGTCCGCCGCCGTTTCCGCAAGAACGGCTAGTTTGTTGCGTACTACGCTGGCCTTTCGACCGTCGCTGGGCGGCGGTCAAAGGCCCAGCGATGAGATTGGTACCTAGCGATCTGACTGAGCCGCCCCCGACTGCCACTCGGGGGCGGCTTTCTTTTTGCGCCTAATGGACTTGTGTTTTTACCAATTGCCTAGAAAATTCGCGTGCAAACCTTGTAGCAGCCGGCTAGACTTAAACACTGATTGGCTACCCTCTCGCGTTGCATTAAAGTCGGCGAAGGGTTGATCCGGGTTGGCCCACCGCTTCCTGCGAAGCGGTTGAGGTGTTGTCTAATGCAGCAGATGTTCTAGCGCTCGAGCAGCTCCGCTCGATTTTTCTTGACGTCCGCCCGGTCACTGCGCCGGCGGTCGCCATGGGCTGATTCAACCCCGGCCTGCGATACCTGCTGCTCGATTCTGCTCGTCAATTGCGCTCTATGTGATCGTTGCGCCGCGGCGGCCCCGCGCGCAATCGACTGTCAGACGCACGACGGCACTTAGCGCCGGAACAACCGCACAATTCTCGGGGATTTCTTGGCCCCAGGCGGTTTCGCCCCAGCTCGTCACGGTGACCGGAATTCCGGTCGCGCCGCGTCGTTGCCGCAAATCGCCACGGCCATGTCCCCAGTTCGCATTGCCGCGGGCGGCGCTGTGACAGCGCTTGGGCGCCGATCCGCGGCTGGTAATCCATCGCGCTGAGAAACCCGAAAGGAGCGGTGCTCGTGAACAAACAGCACATGCTCGGAGCCGCGGTTTGCGGCTGGGTGAAACGTTGGCCGGGCCAGCGCGGTTTGCTGCTGCGCGCCCCCAGGCAAGGAAAGGAACGCCCGTGAACAAGAGCTTGTTCGTTGTGGCCGCTCCAGCGGCATTTTTTCTACGCTCGCGGTGCGTGCGACCGGAATCGTACTGCGCCAACTAACTTCGAAAGGAACGCCAGTGAACCGGAAAACTTGTCTGTTTGCCGAGATTTCGGCCGCAGAGTGCGCACGCCCGACGTGCGCTGGGGGTCTTCGTGCGCCGCAGGGCGTCGCCCCCGCCGTCCAGGCAGGCCTGGAACCAATTCCATCGTCCTGTTTCGTTCATCAAACCGTCGTACGACCGGTCGCGCTGGCCGTACGCGCGAACTAACCCGAAAGGAACGCTCGTGACCCGGACCCACAACGTGACGACCGCCTGTGCCGGCTTGACCGCGCACGCGTGCCGTGCGGCGTGGGCTCCTGCGCGCTAACTCAACGCGGAGGAATGCTCGTGAACCCCATGCTGCAAAAGCGCTTGCTGTGCGTCGGCTCCGCGCCGGCGGTCTGCGCAGCTCCCGAGGCTCAATCGACCGGCGCCCGTGACCGTGGTTGCCCCGGCCAGGGCGCGTCCGTAGCGATCTATCGCCGGCGCGCAGGTGAGTTGGCGCCAAGACGGCGCGACGACGGCTTTGCGCGCCGCCTGAAGCATGAAATCCCGAATCTCTCGTCGCCGAACCTGGCGGCAATTGCGGCGCCGCGCGAGCCCATCGCGCATGATGCCGCCGCGTCTTTCCGTCCACCCGTGAGCGTGCATGGCGCGGTCGCGCTGCGCGTCGAGCGTTGCTCCGCGCCCGAGAAGCGACATGCAGCTTATATGCGCCTGGCCGCGAATACGGTCGCAGTCGCCGGCGCCTTTCGTCAGGGAAACACTCGATCATTTTTCTCGCACGGTCCGATCGCACAACAGCGCTGCGCTGGCGGGCGAATCGTCATTGAAAACAACCAGCGTCCATCACCCCGCATGAACAACAACAGATAAAGGCCGTCCCGCGAAAGCGACCGCGGACCATATCAGCAAGCGGCACGTCACACACTCGACGCAGCCCTGTTACAGGGCGCGTGTGGGGTGTTGTGTATATGTGTGTATACATAAAAACGTTAATATATATCACACAAAAAAGTTTTGAAAAAAATTTCAAACTCGTATTGACGACCCAAAAAAACCAGATATCCTGCGACTACATCAAGACGAGGCGCTCGTGACGAGCGAAAGGCAACGAGCGAGTCGAACCGAAGTCAGGCTGAGGCGGCGAGCGGAAGAGCGAACTGAAGTCGGAGCGGTTGCTGGTCAAAGCGACGCGAGAACAAAGAAACGCCGCCGCGGCGAAAACATCCGGCCACAGCGAAAGGAGGAGCAACCAACGAAACACCTGTGACAAGAAGTGATCGCCGGCGAGCTGCAAGGCGGCTCGGTCGAGCGAAATGCCCGCTTGGGCGTCAGGCCGTTTCACCGCGGCAGCGCCACACCACAAGCCGGCTGACCGCTCCCGCTGTCGTCGCCGCGAATCGTCGCAGACCGTTGCCGTGCATTTCACCGATGCGCTGCCGCGTGTGATGGAGAGTTGTGGCTTTCGCCCGCTGGGTGAGAGCACGAAAACGCCGCGTCGCGATTCACCGTCGCCCGCATGCGTTTGTTTGTGAGTGTTTGCAACCAACCAATTCGTTTGCACCAATCCGTAGGAGTTCCGCTAATGCACCGTACGCTATCCAGCACGACCGTTCTTGCTGCGCTGATTCTGTTGACCTTGTCTGTCCAGAACGCGCACGCCTTGCCATACACCCTTCGCGTTGATTCGGCGCAAAGCAGCGTAGCGCTTGAAATTCAAGCCTTGCTCAACAACGCCAGCGGCAGCACCAGCACCAACGCATCCAGCGGCCTGCCCCCGGTCGGCGGACCTTATACCACCGGCGCCGGCGGCAATCTGGAAGACGGCGCGCCGACGTTTGCCCCAGGCGACCTGACCGTCGCCGGCGGCGGTTTCAACCTGGCCACCGCCTCGCTGACGATTCCCCTAGGCTTTATTGGCAGCCTGAATGCCGGCATTCAGAATGTCGGCGCCTCGATTGGGCCCATCGGTCCGGTCACCGGCAGCGCCCCAGTGGGCGGCGACCCGGGCATGAACACCTACGACGTGGGCGGCCTGGCGATCACCTTGAATTCGGGCTTCTTGACCTACTCGGGCACCGGCTTGGTAGCCGGCCTGATTGGCACGCAAGGCATCGACTTTAGCGTCAACAACGCCAACCTGGTCCTGCCGCCGGGCACGCTGGCCACGATGAAGATGGCCAGCCCCACGCCGTTCAACAACGCCCTGACGCTGAGCGTTCCGTTGGCGCTGTCGACCATCGTCACCTCGCTGCCGATCCGAGTCGACGCGTTTTTGACCGGCACGCTGGTGCTGACGGGCGTCCGCGTGGCGGAACCGGGCACCGTGGCTTTGATGGCCATCGGTTTGGTCGGCTTGTTCCCGGTCGTTCGTAAGCGGATGCGTCAGACGGCGCTCATCGTCGCGGCGGCCGCGACGTTGGCGCTGAATTCTAGCAACTCTGCTCACGCCGCCCCGTACACACTGCAAGTGGACAGCACCCAGAGCGTCGTTAATCTGGAAATTCAGGCCCTTTTGAACAACGCCAGCGGCAGCACCAGCACCAACGCGTCCAGCGGCCTGCCACCGGTCGGCGGACCTTATACCACCGGCGCCGGCGGCAATCTGGAAGACGGCGCGCCGACGTTTGCCCCAGGCGACCTGACCGTCGCCGGCGGCGGTTTCAACCTGGCCACCGCCTCGCTGACGATTCCCCTAGGCTTTATTGGCAGCCTGAATGCCGGCATTCAGAATGTCGGCGCCTCGATTGGGCCCATCGGTCCGGTCACCGGCAGCGCCCCAGTGGGCGGCGACCCGGGCATGAACACCTACGACGTGGGCGGCCTGGCGATCACCTTGAATTCGGGCTTCTTGACCTACTCGGGCACCGGCTTGGTAGCCGGCCTGATTGGCACGCAAGGCATCGACTTTAGCGTCAACAACGCCAACCTGGTCCTGCCGCCGGGCACGCTGGCCACGATGAAGATGGCCAGCCCCACGCCGTTCAACAACGCCCTGACGCTGAGCGTTCCGTTGGCGCTGTCGACCATCGTCACCTCGCTGCCGATCCGAGTCGACGCGTTTTTGACCGGCACGCTGGTGCTGACGGGCGTCCGCGTGGCGGAACCGGGCACCGTGGCTTTGATGGCCATCGGTTTGGTCGGCTTGGTCCCGGTTGTCCGCAAGCGACTGAAGAAGGCCGCCTAGCGAACGACACCAACGTTGTCGGGGCGAAATGGGGCGCCATCTGGAGTTGGGAAAAACGGTTGGTTGGTTCGCTTCCGCGGACGGTGAATCCGCGGAGGCATTGGGAAAAGAGTGGTTGGAGGAACAACGGACGCGGGTCGGTGGTCGGTGCAACCCACCGGCCCGCAAGGGAAATCGAGGAGCAGTTGCCGCCCGAAGACGAGCCCATGTGAGCGCCGGGCCGCAACAAACCGAACAAAACGCATCGCGACAGAGTCAAAACGAACGACCACGAATCGCAGCCGGAACTCGGCAGGCAGGTCAACGCGTCGCGTACATGAAACACAGCCGGTCGCGTTAGCGAGTGGTTGGTGCAGTTGGTTGGATTGGTTGGTGGCGATGGACGATCGGTGAAATCGGCCGTCGCCGGATTGGTGAAAGCGGGCAGAAGCCTTGGCGAAATGACGCTACGATCGGTGAAATCGTGGCGGCGGATTGCCAGGGTGGTATGAGGTGCGTTAGTTTGGTTGGAAGCGTGTCGGCCACGGTGAAGCCGACACGCGCTGCAAACACGGGGAAGGCGGATTCATGCCCAGTTGTGTACTGGCCTATTCAGGAGGACTCGACACTTCGGTGATCTTGGGATGGCTGCAGGAAGAAGGTTACGACGTTCACGCGGTGTACGTCGACCTTGGCCAGCCGTGCGAAGATCAGCAGGCCACCTTAGACAAGGCCCGAGCGTGCGGCGCCCAGAGCGCGCGAATCGTCGACGTCAAGGAACAACTGTGCGGTGAATTCGCCTTCCCCGTTTTGCAGTGGCACGCCAAATACGAAAACATCTATCTCTTGGGCACGTCGATCGCCCGCCCGTTGATCTCCCGGGCATGTCTGCAGGTGGCGCGAGAAGTGGGGGCCGACGCCTTTGCCCATGGCGCCACCGGCAAGGGAAACGACCAGTGCCGATTTCAGTTGGCGGCCGAAGCCCTCAGCCCTAGCGTCAAGATCATCGCCCCTTGGCGAATCGAAAAATTTCGCCAACGGTTTGCTGGCCGCAGCGATATGATTGCGTTCTGCCAGCAGCGCAACATTCCCGTCAAGGCGACCGCCAAAAAGCCCTACAGTTCGGACGAGAATTGCCTGCACATCAGCTACGAGGCGGGTCAGCTTGAAGAATTGGGCGTGTCGGGCGTCGACCTGGTCGAATTTGGTATGACCGTATCGCCGGAAAAGGCCCCCGACCGGCGCGAGTCGCTGACGTTGGATTTCAAGAGCGGCATTCCGGTGACGCTCAACGGGCGCGAACTGGGACCGTACGAAATGGTGCGGGCGCTGAACGACATCGGCGGCCGCAACGGCGTCGGCAGGATCGACGTGGTGGAAAACCGCTTTGTGGGCATGAAGAGCCGCGGTGTCTACGAGTCGCCCGGCATGACCATCTTGTACGCGGCTCATCAGGCGCTCGAACAAATCACGCTGGACCGCGACCTGACGCACCTGCGTGATCGACTAGCGCCTGAAGTGGCCGAGATGGTCTATTACGGCTTTTGGTTCTGCGCCAAGATGGATGCGCTGTTGGCATTTATCCGCCAGGCCCAGACGCCGGTCAGCGGTCAAGTGAAGCTCGACCTTTACAAGGGAAACATCTTGGTTACCGGCCGATCGAGCCCCGTGAGCCTGTACGACGCGGGTATCGCCAGCATGGACCAGGAAGGAGCCTACAACCAGACCGATGCCGAAGGTTTTCTGCGGATTCAGGGACTTCCGCTACGCGTGCAAGGCCGCGTCCGCCCGCGAGATTACTGATCGCGCGGCGCTTCGCGTGCCGCTTGGAGGTGGCGCTAAATGGCGACGCGGC
This sequence comes from uncultured Pirellulales bacterium, assembly GCA_964461275.1. GTDB lineage: Bacteria > Planctomycetota > Planctomycetia > Pirellulales > CAYNRE01 > CAYWTU01. The sequence goes on from CAYWTU010000005.1 coordinate 15,992, forward strand.
GGCGCTCACCGGTCACCGTCCGTAGCCGTCTTTGAGTCCAACGGCACGTCCAGGGGCGTAAGGTTTGGTTGTCTGTGGCAAAGTCGCTGCAGGCGTCACCGGTCTAGAGCGTGAGGAGTTACACGAGGTGTTTTGGAGCCAACAGTTTTTCCTCCATGCGGCACGGGCTGTTGCAGCGGCTGCTTGCCTGTTGTCCACCACGGCAACGGCGCAGCCGCCGCTCGAGGCGCGCCCCAGCGCCGGGCCGGTCGAGTCGCCGCAGCCGCGGTTTGCTTATCCGGCGGCGCATCGCGACGACGTCGTCGACGATTATCACGGAACTCCGGTGGCCGACCCCTATCGTTGGCTGGAGGACCCCGACAGCGCCGCCACGCGGGCTTGGGTCACGGCTCAAAATCAACTTACGGCGGCGTATTTGGAGCAGATCTCGGTGCGCGACGCGATTCGTCGCCGATTGACCGCGCTGTGGAATTTCGAGAAATACGGCGTCCCCGTCCGACGCGGCAACCGTTTTTTCTACACCAAGAACGACGGCTTGCAGAATCAGAGCGTGGTCTATGTGGCCGACGCGGCGGGCGGCGTCGGCCGCGTGCTTCTCGACCCCAATCGGCTTACCGCGGACGGGACGGCGGCGTTGTCGGGAATGGAATTCAGCGACGACGGAGCGTATCTGGCCTATGGCATCGCCTCGGCCGGTTCGGATTGGCAAGAGTGGCGCGTGCGCGACGTGGCCAGCGGCCAGGACCTGGCGGACCATTTGAAGTGGATCAAGTTTTCCGGCGCCTCGTGGCTGCCCGACGGCAGCGGCTTTTACTACAGCCGCTACGACGAGCCGCCCACTGACAAAAACCAGTTGGTCGACACCAACTACTTCCAGAAGCTGTTCTTTCACCGCCTGGGTACTCCGCAAAACCAAGATCGGCTGATTTATGAGCGTAAGGACGAGAAGGAATGGGGGTTTGCCGGACAGGTGACCGACGACGGCGCGTACTTGGTCATCACCGTCAGTCGCGGCACGGAGCGTAAAAACGCCGTGTTTTTTCTGGACCTTCAAGCGCCCGATGCGGCGGTGCAGGAATTGCTGGCCGCGTTTGACGCCGAGTACGAATTCGTCACCAACCAGGGGTCGGTGTTCTACTTCCGCACCGACCACAACGCTCCGCTGGGACGAGTCATCGCCATCGACACTCGGCGGCCGGCGGTTGACCAGTGGCGGCAGGTCGTGGCCGAGGGGGCTGACGTGTTGGAGGGCGCCAGCCGCGTCGGCGATCAGTTGTTCCTGGCGTACTTGTCCGACGCGGCCAGCCGCGTGCGACGTGCGACGCTGGCGGGCGAGCCGCTATCGGAGGTCGCCTTACCGGGGCTGGGGACGGCCACGGGATTCGCTGGACGACGGACCGATCGCGAATCGTACTTCAGCTTCGCCAGTTTCAACGTGCCGGGGAGCATTTATCGGTTCGATTTGGAGTCGGGCCAATCGAGCGTGGTCCGCGCCCCGCAGGTGGCGTTTGATCCGCAGGATTATGTGGTCGAGCAGGTCAAGGTCTCCAGCCGCGACGGCACGCAGGTGCCGGTGTTTCTCACCCGACGTCGCGACACCGTGCCTGGCCCGCAGACGCCGGTGTATTTGTTCGGCTACGGCGGATTCAATATCTCTTACACGCCGCAGTTCAGCGTCAGCAATCTCACCTGGCTGGACCTGGGCGGAACGTTCGCCCTGGCCAACCTTCGGGGCGGGGGCGAATACGGCCGGGCCTGGCACGAGGCCGGCCAGAAGCAACGAAAACAGAACGTGTTTGACGACTTCATTGCCGTGGCCGAGTGGCTGGTCCGCGAAGGGCGCACATCGCGCGAGAAGCTGGCGATTGGCGGGCGGTCGAACGGGGGACTATTGGTCGGCGCGTGCCTCACGCAGCGGCCCGACTTATTTCGAGCAACCGTGCCCGCGGTGGGCGTATTGGACATGCTGCGGTATCACAAATTCACCATCGGCTGGGCCTGGTCCCCCGAGTACGGTTCGGCCGAGGACCCGGCGGAATTTGCCGCGCTCTTGAAATACTCGCCGCTGCACAACGTGCGGCCCGGCACGACCTATCCGGCGACGCTCATCACCACGGCGGATCACGACGACCGCGTGGTGCCGGCGCACAGCTACAAGTTCGCTGCGGCGCTGCAGGCCGCGCATGCGGGTTCGGCGCCGGTGCTCGTTCGCGTGGAGACGCAAGCCGGCCACGGAGCGGGCAAACCAACCGCCAAACTCATCGATGAAGCGACCGATGTGCTCAGCTTTTTGGTGCGCGAGTTGGGGGTGGATGCCGTCGGGTTGGAGCAGAAGTGATATCTGGCCGCGATTCCGTGAATTGCACGTTCGGCGCGTTTTACGCGGCCTCGAAGCGGCGCTTCGGCAGGTATCGACAGAGCAAGATGCCGCCGAAATATAGGACCGCCAGCGGCGCCGCCAAGAGCACCATGCTGTAAGGGTCGGCCGGCGTCAGCACCATGGCCAGAAAGCAGATCACCAGCACGCTGATCCGCCAATTCTGCGAATAGGTCTCGACCGTGAAAACGCCAATCCGTTCCAAGAACAGCATCACCAGCGGCAATTGAAAACTGATCCCGAACCCCAACGGCAACAACAGCACGAACCCCATCCACTCGCTGATCCGCATGTCGGTCCCCAGTCCCAGCCAGCGGTTGTAGCTGAAGAGAAAATTCAGCACCGGGTCGAAGACGAAGAAAAACGCCGTCGCGGCGCCCAACAGAAAAAGTCCCAAGCTGAACGGCAAGAATACGTAGACGTAATCCTTTTCGTGCGGATACAGTCCAGCCGCCACGAACGTCCAGAGCCAATAGAACACCCAGGGACTGCTCAGTACCGCTCCGCTGACCAGCGCCGCCTTGATGTAGATCATGAAGCCTTCGTGAGCGTCGTGCGTTTTGGCTTTGACGTTGGGGTCATGCTCGACCGGCCGCCAGAATCGCACG
>CAYWTU010000006.1:0-18098 GCA_964461275.1 uncultured Pirellulales bacterium
CGCCGGGAGAATACGCGAAACATCGACCGGCTCGACGAGTTTGAGGCGTATTTCACGCCCCAGACCGCCGACAAGCCCGAGATTCACGGCGGCTTCGCGGCCTGCCATTTCACAGAAGGTCCGCAAACCGAGGAAATCCTGAACAAGCTGAAAGTCACGATTCGCTGCGTGCCGCTAAGCGACGAGCCGGGGTTCGAGGAACAGGTTCCCGGCAAGTGCATCTTCACAGGTCAACCGACGACGCAGCGCGCCGTGCTGGCCAAGGCCTATTGAAGTTCCAGTTTTGCTTGCCGCTGGGAAGCGAGGACCGATCGCCGTGATTCCTACTTTCGCTTGGCGGCGCGGGCCGCGGGCTGCTGCTTGGGCTGCTCCGATGGCTCGCGCAACAGACGCGCCAGTTCCCGCTCGAGCTCGGTCACGTGAATGTTGCGGTTGACCACTTTGCCGCTCCCATCCAGGAGCATCATCGTCGGCACGGTGAGAATGCCCAATTCGTTCGCCGGCCGGCTGTCGAGTCCGCCCGGCTCAAAGATCTGGGCCCATCTCAAGTTCTTGTTCTTCACCACGGCGGCGGCGGCCTCCGGACTGCTGTCCAGATTGACGCCGACCAGCGCGAACCCCTTGCCGCCGAATTTCGCTTGTAGTTCTTTTAGTTCGGCCATCTCGGTGATGCACGGGCTGCACCAACTGGCCCAAAAGTGAACCAGGACCAGTCGACCCTTATAGTCGCCTCCCGTGACGTCGACCGGCTTGCCGTCCATTCCGCGCCCCTTGAGTCCCAAAACCTTGCCGACCGATTCGAGCCGGGCGATAGCCCCCTGGGCCTTCTTGGCGCTGGGCGCTTCTCCGAAGCCGGACGCCAATTGCTTGTACCACTTAACGGCCGAATTGTCGTCACCGCTGTATTCGCTGTTCATGCCCAGTTGCAGTAGGGCCTCGGGCGTGGAGTCCGCTTCGTTGGGGAAGTCCTTGACGAACGTCTCCAGGTCGGTGACCCACTTTTCCTGGATCTTTTCGTACTGGGCATTGGGCTGCTGCAGTGCCGTGTTGTACTCAGCCGAGATGGTGCGGAATGTGACGTAACCCTTGAGTGGATTGCCTTCCAGATCGGCTTGCATCTTTTTTAGCTCGTCGATGCCGGCGGGATACGTTCCCGATTGGACCGCCACGCCAATGGTGTCGGCCATCTGCTTAATCCAGATCGCCTTGTCTTCTTCGGTAGCCGCCGAAGCGATCACTTGTTTGAGAATCTCGATTCGCTGCGCGTTGAGCTTGGCCGCGTCCCCAGGCGCGGCCTCGGCCAACTGCTTGTCGAGCTGTTCAAGTTGTTCGATGAACTTTTGCACGTCGCCGGCGGCGCCCTGCGGCGTGTTTTCGGGTCGGTTGGCCTGCGGGGCCTTGAAGAACACTCCGGCAATCGAGTCGGTGTTTTCGTCGATGGCCGGCGCGTTCAAAATGCGCCATACCTGGCCCACGCGGATCAGCGTGCCGATGGCGATCTGGCCGTGTTTTTCGCCGGTTTCAATCATCGCCAGCACATTCTCGTAGACGGTCAGGTCGGTGGTCACGCCTTCGCTGCCGGCGGGGACGACGCCCGGCGCCGCTGCGGCGAAATCGACCCAATGGGTTTTCTGCGTGACCGACTTCTGCTCCTTGATCAGCTTTTGAAACGCAGCGCTGGCCGCGGAGATTTTGGCTTCCAACTCCTGCTGCTTGTCGTCAGCCAATCCCAGGCCTTTGAGTTCTTCCGGTTGCAGCAGCAGCCGTGTAAAGCGGTCGACGTCGCCGGTGGCCAGGGCCGCCACAATTTCAGCCGAAACCTCCTCGGGCGAAATGGCTTTCCAATCGTCGATCTTGCCGTCTTTGTCCTTGTCCACGCCCCAGCGGCTGCCCCCCGTGTTGAGCCAGCGGAACTCGTCGGCCTTGGTGTCAAAGTCGGTGTCGATGTCGCGATAGACTTCCAGGCCGTCGTTGAAGTAGCTCCACAGGTCCACCACGTTGTCGTCGTTGGTGTCGGCGAAGCGCCTCAGAATCTGTCCCTCGGGCGAACGCACGACCCAGCCGGTTTGCTCGCCGATTTTCTCGGCCTTGATCGTGCAGTCGGCCAAGGCGTTGGCGTCCGGGCGGTCGTAGACGACGTCGCTATCGCCTTGAACCGGCGCTAGCTTGAGCGCCTGTTCGACCGACGGGCTGGCGGCCCACGCCGGGTTGGCGGCGGCAATCGATAGCCCGGTGAAAATCCCCAGGATACAGCGATTCCTGAACTCAAACGTCATGTCAATTCCCCGAACTTCCTTGCCAAAGGCAATCGTTTGTTGTACCTGCTTCGGGCGTCCTGGGCTGGCTCGGCACGGACCAGCCAACGGGAGCGGCCGAAAGCGCAATGGTGCGCCTATATTCTTCGGTCTGGCGCGGTCGAGTCCATTACGCCCAGCGTAACGGATTTTCTGGTTGTATCGGCCGCAGAGGCTGGCCAAGGCGTCCTGAGGCGAACGGCCGCCCGCGGTCGAAGGTCTTTGGGCACGGCGGTTTACGTCGCAGACGTTCGGCCTGGGGAACCCTTTGACAGCCCCCCGTGTCCACCTAGAATATCAAGCCTGCCAAAAGTCGCCCGCGGGCAGCGCGGTGTGACAGACGGCCGGAGGGCACATAGCTCAGTTGGTTAGAGCGCGTCCCTGATAAGGACGAGGTCAGAAGTTCGAATCTTCTTGTGCCCAGTCTGCCTTCTTGCGCCCAGCCTACCTTTCTGCTTCCAGCCTACCTGAGTGGCAAGGGGAATCGCCGGAGTCCCCATGCACCAGTTAGCTCCCCATATACCGCTGGAAACTAGCGCACCGCTGGAAAGTAGTTGAGCCGGTTGCCGTAGTACATGCCCAGACTCGTCTGGCCAACGGCGCGGCCGGTCGAACGCACCCCGTTCAAGCCCGGCATTTGACCCGCGGCAGCTTGTGCCTGAAGGTTGGCGACGTTGCCCTGAATGCCCTGCAGAGAACGATTTACGTTGGCGTTGAGCCGCTGCTGCTGCAACTGAGGTCGCACGAACGATTGGTAGTTGGGCACCGTACCGGTCAGTCCGCAGGAATTCTGTAGCAGGTTCAGATACGGGCTATAGGCGCCCGAGTTCTTGAAATAGGTGCGCCCCAGGTTGGGCGTGCCACGGGCGTAAGGCTGGGCTGGATTGAAATTGTGCAACTGGCTCCAGCCGCGACTGGCTGGCATACAGAGTCCCAACATCAGCGCGGCCGTGCGAAGCACGTTCTTCGTTGATCGCTGCACCATGCACCTCGACTTTGGGTCTGCCGCTTCGCGTCACTGTGTCACAGTCGACGTACTGTCGAGCCGTGTCCAAACTAATTCTAGGCCCGCTGCGACTGACGGACAAGCAAAGTTTGACCGCCGGCCGCCTGTGCGGTCGTGTCCTTGCAACGCTTAGAAGAAATTGTTGCCCTGGGCCCCACGCAGGCCATTGGGCAGTCGGTTGACCGTCTGGATCGTTTGTACGCCCAGAAGAGTAAACCCAAACGCGTTCTCAAACGGCCCGGTCACGGTTTGTAGGAAATTGGTGAAGGCCAGCACCTTGTTTTCGGCAATATAGATGCGGTCGCCTGGAAGCACCTGGTAGTTGGTGGATGTCGAGCCACCTTGGCTAATGGCACTCCAATTGACGGGCAAGATCTGGTCATAGCCCAGATTGTCGGGCGACGGCCGGGCGATCCAAACCTTCTTGGACGAGTACTGTTGCAGGCCGTTGACCTGCGCCAGCGCGTCCAGGACCGTCTCGTTGCCAGTGATCGAAATCCGCGTCACGCCGTCGCCGGCGCTGGCTCCCAGGCCTTGGGTAATCACATAGTAGACTTGGCTATTGTAGCCCGATACCTCAACCGAGACTTCGGGGCGCTCCAGGTAATTCGCGAGATGTTCTTCGATGGCCCGCTTGGCTTCTTCAACCGTCAGGCCCGTAACGTACACTCGACCATAAACGCCCAGGTTGACGCGGCCGTCCTGGGCCACCAAATGTTCGCCGGCAATGCTTTGTTTGCCGGCGGGAGTGGCGAGCGCCACCGATACGTCGGCCAGCTTAATCACGTTTTCTAGGTGGGCCTTGATTTCCTCGGCCGCTTCCTCGAGGGTCATCCCCTCTACCGCCACCGAGCCGTAGGCCGGCCCCAAGGTGACGGCGCCGGCCGAGTTAACTTGAAACAGCCCCGCCACGGGTTGGTCGGGCAACGTCTGAGTGGGCGGAACTTGGATGGTCAGCTGGTCCAGTGGCTCAATCGTGTAGGGCGGCTTGGGCACCACCTTGAACATGTCGATCGTGAGTATGTCCGGCGGGGCAATTCGATAGGCCGGCAATGACACCTTGCACAGCTCGGTGGGAATCAATTCATCGGTGGGCGTCTCATCTTGCACCAAGGTATGGGCGTGCGGTTCGACAGTGGCGCAGCCCGGCGCCGCCAGCGCCAAACAGGCCAACGCCACACTCCATGGGCGAACCGACCATGGGGCGCGCCGAACCGGGCGGCCTCGACTGTCTTTGCTCGGCGATGTAAGTATCTCGGGCATGAATGCACCGCTACTGGGGGGCAGGTACTGCGCATCGCGCGATCCGCAAATTCTGCCTAATCGGCACACTCGATTTCATCGGCATTGTCGGCCGCAAACTTCTCATATCCTTCGTAGATTCCTGGAAAACGGCTCCGCCCGCACAGCATTTGGAACATCAGCCAGTAGCCCGGGTAGCAGGCGTTGTTTGGGTAGCCTGAGGCAAGTGCGTTGTTTTTCAGGTCGGGCCAGCAGGCAAGCGGTTGCGGCCGGACCTCACGGGACATGTGAAGATTTGCGCTAACCTGAAAACAGGGTTGAACTTATTGACAGCTATCCGACGCGGTATAGGATGGCCTTAAACGCAGAAACCGCGGGCAGGAAGGGCCCGCCCTTGCCGCAAACCGGCAGGAGTGGTCTGCTGCCGTTTGGAATCGGCCGGGACCAGGTTTGGCTGGGGCGACGGGCCGCTCGGCTTCCGCAATTTGTGGCCGGGGCTCGGACACAAAGGGCATCGTCGGCCCGTGAATCAACCGTCGCCGCCGCCAGCAATCAAGTTTCCTCTTTTGGACCATCAACGCCCCTAGGGGCGGGTCAACCAACCAACCATGCGAACGCTGAATATCCGTCTGTTGATCTGGCTGGGCGTGCTGTCGCTGCTGATCATCGTTGGGGCGTACGCCTTGAACCGTTTTCAAGTCAAGCGCAACGCCCACTATTTGTTGGAACTGGCTACCGAGGCGGAGGAGAAGGACGACCTAATGGCGGCCGTCCGGCACGTCAAGCGGTACCTGAACTTCGACCCGATGAACGGCGATGCAAACGCCCGCTTCGCCTTGCGTTTGACCGACTACGTCGAATCGTCCGAGAGCACGCTGGAACAGTTCAACGAGGCGTACAACGCGTTGGAAAGCTGTTTACGTCGTTTTCCAGAACGCGACGACGTGCGGCGGCGGCTGGCGGAATTTGCTCCCAAGTTCGGCCGGTTCGAGATCTCGATCGAACAGTACGAGCAGATGCTCCAGAAGTCGCCTCCCGACGCCGAGGAGCTTCGCCTCAAGCTGGGCGAGTGCTACGAACACAACGACGACAACGAGCAGGCGCTCAATCTTTATACCGAGCTGTTGCAGTCCAACCCAGGCAACATGGCCGCGTACCTTCGTCAGGCCCGCGTCTTGCGTTCCAAACTGAATGAGCCGGCACAAGCCGATGATACGGTCGACCAAATGGTGGCGGCCAACGAAAACGTGGCATTGGCCTACCTGGAACGCGCTCGCTATCTACAAGAGACGCGGGCGTCGGCAAGTTCGGCCACCAAGTTCGAGCAGTTAACGCAGAAGTTGGACGATGATTTGAACAAGGCGCTCAGCCTGGCGCCCGACGACCGAGAAGTCTTATTGTTTGCCGGCGAGCATTTGCTGCAAACCAAGGGCCCGGTCGAGGCCCGAGGGCACTTTGAGCATTTGCTCGAAGTGGCGCCGGGCAACGTGAAAGCCCGCCGCTGGCTGGCGATTTTGGACTGGGAGGGCGGCAAACGCGCCGCCGCCGTTACGCAGCTCAAGGAGATCTTTGAGGAGCATCCCGACGAGCGTGAAATCCAGTGGTTCTTGGCCGACTATCAGTTGCGAAACATGGACACCGCTGGAGCGCGTGAGACGGTGGCCGCCGTGCGCAACCAGCGCGACGTAAAAAAGAAACTTCCGCCCGAACTGTTGGACATGTTGGAAGCGCGGGCGATGATGAACGAACGAAAATTCGCCGAGGCTGTGAAGCTATTGGATGAGTCGGTGCGGCCGCGGTTGGTGCGGGATCCTGGGCAGGCCATTCAGGTCGACTTATACATGGCCGTTTGCTACTCCGAGTTGGGCCAGCCCGACTTGCAGTTGCAATGCTATCAGCGGGCGCTGCTGCTCAACCCCACTTCGTTGCCAGCCCGCAAGGGTTTGGCGCTGGCGCTGGTGGCCCAAGGACGCAGAGACGAGGCCATCGCCGAGCTAGAGCAGATCGTCCAACGCGATCCGGAAGTGCCCTCCTTGATCATCCAGCTTAAGACTCAGAAGCTGGTCCGCGGCGGCAGCGAGGCCGACCTGGAAGACATCGAAAATATCATCAAGAAATACAACGAGGCGAAGGTTGAAGGCGGCGCCGCGTTAGTCGACACGGTGCTGTTACAGGCCGACTTGCTGGCCGCTCGGGGCGAGTTCGACCAAGCCAAAAAGCTCCTTCAAGACAAGATCGACGAGGACCCCAAGGCGGTCAACCCTTGGTTGTCGTTGGCCAACGTGACGCTGCGGGCCGATGGCACCGCCGCGGCGCTCAAGGCGCTCGAAGGCGGTTTGGCGAACCTCCCGGACAATTTGCAATTGAAGCTGGCCCGCATCGATGTCTTGTCGCGCACAGGCAGCGACGAGTCGCAAAAGGCCGCCGCCGTGGAGCAACTGCGGCAGGCCCTGGCCGAGGCGGAAAGCTACCCCGAAGAGCAGCAGACCGGCTTTTGGGACAAACTGGGGGCGGCGTTCTTGCGGCTCGGCGAGTCGGACATGACCAAAGACCTGTGGCGGCGCGTCGTAAAGCGGCGCCCCACCGACCCCCAAGCGCACCTGCGGCTGTTCGCCGTAATGATGGACGGCAAGGACGAGGCCGGCGTAACTGAAGCGCTCGACGGCTTGCGGCAGCAGATGGGCGAGGCCAGCGCCGAGTACAATTACGCCGAAGCGGCCAAGCGGATCTACGCCCTCCGCGGGGACACCGCAGAGGACCGCAAGCAGGCCCTGACGGAAGCCGACGACTTTCTTAATCGCGGTTTGCAGCAGCGGGCCCAATGGCACGTGCTGCACACGGCCTTGGCCGAGGTCGAAGCGATGCGGGGCAACGAGCCGCGGGCGATTGAAAAATATCAAGAGGCGGTCCAACTGGGCGAGCGCAGCCCGGTGCACATTCGCAATTTGATCGCACTCTTGACCAAAGCCGAGCGCTATCCGGAGGTCAGCGATGCGATCAAGCTGATCCGATCGGTGGGCGGCAACACCGAGGAGTTGGACGTCTTGGAAGTTGTCGTCGACCGCGAACGGGGAACCCTCAGCGACGACGATGGCCGCGTTGCCGGTCGGGTCGCCAATTCGGACAACGCCCGCGAGCTGGTGATGCTCGGCCAGTTGCTGTTTGAGCGCCGCGATTGGGACGGCGCAGAATCGGCTTATCAGAAAGCCACGACCGTTTCGCCTGAGGCGCCGGAGGGCTGGATTGCGCTGGTGAACCTTTATCGGGCCACGGCCCGTCCGGGACAGGCGGAGAAAACGATTTCGGAAGCGGAAGGCAAGGTGGCCCCCGACATGTTGCCGCTTGCCATGGCTCGGTGTTATGAAATCTTGGGACGTAATGAAGACGCCCAAAAATTCTACGAGCAGGCCTTGGCGGCCAAGCCCGACGAGCTGCGCATCAAGCGACAGGTGGCGGCGTTTCACCTGCTCCGCAATCAGGCCGAGGCCGGGCAGAAGTTGCTCGACGAAATCGTAAGCAAAGCGGCGTCGGCCGACGACAACGACCAGGTACACGTCGAATGGGCGCGTCGGCAGTCGGCCCGGCTGGTCGCCGGTCGGGGTGGTTACAAGAATCTGCAGCAGGCTTTGGAAATCATCGACCAGAACGCCCGAGAGGGGGTGCTCAACTACGACGACATCGTGTTCAAAGCCGAGCTGTTGGGGCGGCGCGAAGACTTGCAGTCGAAACGCGAAGCGGTGGAGTTGTATGAAAAGGCTCGCCAGCAGCGCAAACGCTTGCCGCCGGCCGTGACGTTGGAGCTGGCTCGGCAATACGATCGAATCGGCGACTGGAGCAAGTGCCGCGACGAGATGGTGGCGCTGCTCCGCGAGGTTCCCGATAACTCGTCGTACCAGGCGATCTACATCGAAATGCTGATTCGCCAAGGCGAGCTGAACGAGGCCCAGCCGCGGATCGACCAACTCGTGGCGGCCGACCCCAATTCGACCGTTGCCATCGAGGCCAAGTCGCGGCTGCTCGTGGTTCAGGACAACGTCGATGCCGCGATCCTGTTGCTGGAAAGCATGATTCCCAACCCCACGCCGCCGGACCAGCAGAACGTCAAACGCACGGTGGCTGGTTTTATGGTCAGCCTTGCCCGGTCTGCCTCGGCCGAAGGGGCCAAGGCGCTGCACTCGGCAGCCGAGCGGATCATTCGCAACTATGTCGAGGCGGTTCCCAACGAGCAATTGCTGCTGGCCAACTTCTTGGGCGAGCACGGCGATTTGAGCGAGTGCCTGGCGATGTGCCAGAAGTTCGTCGACAACGGCGTGTTGCAAGGACCCATCGAGGTGGCCTTGGCCAACCTCCGCAATCGCCGCAATGAAGCCAGCGAGAAGCAGTTTGCCGCCGTCGAGGCTTGGATTAGTCAGGCCGGCAAGTCGCTCAAGTCGCCGGTCGCGGCGAAATTCTTCGAGGCGGATTTGCGCGACATTCAGGGTCGGTACGACGAAACCGAGGCCATCTATCGCGATGTGCTGAAGCAGTCTGGCCTGCGCGACGCCGAAACGGTGACGGCCTTGAACAACCTGGCGTACATCGTCGCCATGCGCGACAACAATGGCGCCGAGGCGATTCAACTCATCGAAAAAGCGATCGACATCAACGGCCCGATGGCCGAATTGCTCGATACGCGAGGGATGGTTCAGGTGTCGCTGAACAAGCCGGTTGAGGCGATTAAGGATATCGAGGCCGCGCTCATCGAACGCCCCGACTGGCTAAAGTTCCTGCACTTGGCGTTGGCCCAATTGCGCGCCCAGCACGTCGAGGCCGTGGCGGACGCCTATCGCGAGTCCGAACGCCGCGGTTTGAATGAACGGCAAATTCCGCCGCTGGAGCGAAAGTTCTTTGTCGAGGTCAAACAGGCCCTCGAGGCGGACCAGCAACAAGCGCGAAACTAGCGACTCCCGCGCCTTACCATCGTTGCAATCGGCGCCGTCGCTAATCTCGACCGGTGTTTTTCGCGGCCTGGGCCCTGCCAGGCCGTTTTTCTTTGACACCCCGGGTCGGGCCTGGAAAAGATCGATCTATGGCCCCGCGGCGACCGCTGGGCCGCCCCGCCGCCGGGCCGCAAGGTCGGGCTCCGTCCACTTTCTCCTCCGTTGCCTCCCTTGTTCGGAGACGTTTCCGTGCGTCGTTTTCTGGCCACTGTGGTTGGTGCTTGGCTCTTCACCGCGTCCAGCGCCGGGTGGGCCGGGCCGATGGTCATCGGCGGCTTGGACGGTTCGCGCGTCTACCGGCCGTTTTCGGGCAGCGAATACGAAAATCTGAGGGCGCGGCTGGTGGACCCATTGCGATTCGGGCCCGCCGGCATTGTGCCGCACACCGTCAGTTTTGCCCCAGACATGACCGCCATCACCGCTACCGCTTTGGCCGGTCTGGACGTGTTCGTGATGACCGAGGTCTACACGACGCTGTCGGCGAGTGAGATCTCAGCGGTTCAGGACTTCATTCTCAACGGCGGCTGCGCCGTGTTCATCACCGACACTCTGCACGCCACGCAGCCGTTGGGTATGGACGGCAGCTTCGCGGCCAACGCCATCTTGGCGGGGCTGGGGGGCGGCAGCGTCGCTTCGACGGACATCGTCGGGCAAGGCGGCCTGACCGGCGCCCAGACGGCCACCGCAGGCGACTTCGTCAATCTAGGAAATAGCAGCGTCTTGGCCGGGCCCTTTGGCACGTTCACCGCCGCCGACCATTTCGGCGGCTCGTGGCACAATGCCTTGACGGCCGGCCCCAACAGCCAACTTATCGGAACCCGCAACGGACTGGGAATAATCATGGAAATCCCGCACGGGCAACTGGGCGACTGTTGCGGGGGCGTGCTGGTGACGGGCGACATACTGTTCTCGGACGCCTTCGTACCGCCGGGCGTCGCCTCGTTGGAAAACAACAACAACGCCGTAATCTTCGAGAATTTCCTGGCCGGCTGCGGTTGCCTCAACGTGCCCGAGCCGGCCACGGCCGGAATGCTGGCCATGGGGCTGGCGTCGCTGGCCGCCGTGCGTCGACGTCGCAGGTAGTTCAGCGCGCCCGATCGCGGACCTTACATCACATCGTATCCAAAGGAGCTAACTATGTCCCGCCGTTTGCCCGCTCGCTTGTCCGCGCGTCGCCGCCGCGGCGTGCTGACGTTTGAATGGATTCTGCTCATTACGCTGCTGGTGATTGGCATCATCGGGGGCCTCAGCGCCGTGCGCGATGCAATTGTGCTGGAACTGAAAGACTTGGCGGCCTGTGTTCAGTCGTTGAACGTCTGCGGCCATCCGTGTCCTCCCGATCCTCAGCCCTGTGTCTGTGATGTGACCGATCCAAACTGCTGCCTGAACCAAGGACCGTAGCCCTACGTAAGTAAGAAATGAATCTGGCTCGCCGCGAAACGAGCCTTTTGGCGCCCCAAGGAGACACGACATGAGCGACCCAATGGAAACCCCGCAAGCTGACAACCCGGCCCCCGCCGCGGAGGCCGTTCCGACCGCCCCCCCGGCCGCGCCGCGGACACAACTTCGCGTCGACGATTCGAAAGTCGTCGCCGCCTACTCGAATTTCTGCCGCGTGACGGGCACGCCCGAGGAGTTGATCATCGATTTTGGGCTCAACCCGCAGCCCTACGGAGTGCCTACTGAGCCGATCGCCCTGGGCCAACGGATCGTGACCAATTACTACACGGCTAAGCGGCTGGCCCACGCCCTGCAAATGACCATCCAGCGGCACGAGGCGGCCTTCGGCGTGTTGGAAACCGACGTGCAGAAACGGGTCACGCCGATGGCGCGGCAAGCGGCGCGAAGCTAACCTCGCTCCGCCGCCCGTCAGACCTCTTCGGCCGTGTACAGCGGCTCGATCACCCGACCGTGGTTGAGAGTCAGCGGGCGCCCCTGCATGTCGCGCAGTTGAGTCGCCGGGTCGACTCCCAACGCGGCATAAACCGTGGCCCCAACGTCGGCATGATCGAAAGCCGTTGTGAGCGGGTAGGCGGCCACGGCATCGCTGCGGCCGATGACTTGTCCGCCGCGGACGCCTGCTCCGGCAAAAATCGCCCAGAAGCAGTCCATCCAGTGATCGCGGCCCGGGCTGGTGAAGTGCGATGGATCGGTCGGCTTGGGGAGCACCAGCTTCGGCGTGCGGCCGAATTCACCCATCACCACCAACAGCGTCTCATCCAACAGGCCACTGGCCGACATGTCGTCAATCAGCGCGGAAAGGGCCTGATCCAACGGGGGCAAATGGGCCTTCAGCCCGACAAAATTGTTGTAGTGCGTGTCCCACAGCGCCTGATAGCTGACGTTGGCCTGAACCACAGGAATGCCCGCCTCTAGCAGCCGCTTGGCCAAGAGCAGCGACTGTCCGAACAGATGTCGGCCGTAACGTTCGCGCCGCTCGGCGCCCTCTCGCTCGATGTCGAGCGCCTGAGCCAAACCGCCCGCCGCGAGCACTCCAAACGCCTCCTGTTGTTCGGAAGTGTAGCCGACCGTCTCCAGGGCCCCGAACAACTCGCTGCGCTGGCGATCGAATTGCGACAGCAGATCGCGCTTCGAGACCAATCGTTCGATTGATGCGCCGGCGGGAACGACCAGCGCCGGGTCGACCTGATAGTCCTTGGCATTCGGATCGCGATCGAAGCGATAGGGGTCGAACGCCGCCCCGAGCAGCCCGGAGTTTTGGCCCGGATACAGCCCCGTGCCGGGATCAATGATTTGTCCGGGCAAGACGGCGCTGGTCGGCAGGCCGTCGCGCCGTGGTCGCAGGTATTCGAACACCGCGGCGTAGGTCGGCCAGTCCTTGCGCGACGCCGGCAAACCGGCCCCGGGTGGCAGCTCGGCCAACCCGCCGAGCATCGCATGCACCGCTAGCCGGTGGTCGCCGAAATTCGGATGGCAGTGCATCGTCCGCACGAGCGCGCAGCGATCAAGCCTGGCGGCCATCTGGGGCAGATGTTCGCAGACCTGCACGCCCGGCAGCTTGGTGTCGATGGCGGCAAATTGGCTGCGATACTCGATCGGCGCGTCGGGCTTGATGTCGAAGGTGTCAATCTGGCTCGGGCCGCCGAACAGAAACACGAGCAGCGCGTTCTTGGCCCGGGCGCCCGACGCCACCTGATTGCCGGCCAGTGGTGTGGCGAGCGATCTACGGGCGACAGCTGGCAGCGATAGTCCCAGCGCGGTCGAAAATCCGATTTCTAGCAAGTCGCGACGACGCCACCGCCCGTGCCGCGGCCGCTGTCGCGTCGCCGTCGGCGAATACGGAATTTCGTGGGACAAGCGGGGGGGCATCGTAGAGTCCAACAAATAACCTCGTCGGCGCCTTAGAATCAACGGGATTTAGCGGGCCGTTGTCAGGTTGTTTGGCGGCCGCTTAGGCCACCGAGTCATTGGTTCTCACGAACGACGAGTATAGCCGGCCGCTGAGGGTTGGGTCGAGCGGCCGAGGCCATTGCGGCCGCGAACTGCGCTTGGTCACGTGCGTCTTCGTACGATTCTAGAACTCGATCACTTGCTCGTCGCGGCCGACTTCGGTGTGCGGAAAAACCCGTCGGGCGGCGGTAAGATCGAGCGGAGCATCCTGCGGCGCCAGCGGATTCATGTGCACCAGGACCAACCGACGCACGTTTGCCGCCCGGGCCACCTGCACCACCGGCGTCAACGTGCTGTGACCCGTCGTCTGAGCCCACTCGGCCAGATCGTCCGAAAAATTACATTCGTGCACCAACAGGTCAACGCCGCGGATCGCAGGCACGTAGTCAGCGTCTACTCGCGCAGTTGTGTCAGTCACGTAGGCCAGCGACCGGTCGGACCAATCCAAGCGAAAGCCTAGCACGCCACCGGGGTGAGCCAGCGGAAACGCCGTCAGCGTGCCGCCCCCCGACAGTTCGGTCCGCTTGTTCAGTACACGAAACTCGGCCGCCGGCAGCACCGGAAACAGAGGTTCGGCGAACAGGTGCTCTCGAATCGCCGCCAACTTGTCGGCGGCGGCGTGGACAGTCACCCGCCGCATGTCCCGCCCGTTGAGCACGTCGATCAGGTAAGTCAGCCCGATGCAATGATCCAAATGTGCATGGGTCACGAACACGTCCAGCGTGTCGGTCTCGATCAAATCACGGGCCCGAAAAATTCCGGTCCCGGCATCCAAAATAATTCCCTGTTCGGGCAGCATCAGGCAGGCCGTCTGCCGCTGATTGCTGGGGTGATAGCCTGCGGTGCCAAGGAGCACAAGTTTCATGGCCGATTCTCGATGCGGTCTGAAGTCCCCATATTTTGCCAGAAACCGTGTCGGATTGCCTCCACGGAGCAAAAAATGCTTGCCGCGGGCCGTCCAAGCTGGCTATAACACCAGCAGCTAGAGATCATGGAGCGCCGCTGCGACCTCGCGAACTTGGTTGCCGCTGGCGATCAATGACAGGAGAAACGCGCGACCAACGATGAACGAAAATAGTCCCGTGCGGCAGCGTCCGCCGGGTGTTCCATAGTGCATTGCTTCCAGGGTTCGTGTTTCATCCCAGTGGGGGAGCCATTGCCATGTTTGTTCAAGCCAAGCTTTGCGCGGCGATCGTCGCGGTGGGTTTCGTTGCCATCGGTAGTTCAGCGCGGGCACAGGTCGAGCCGATCAGCCATTCGTCCTTGCCGGCGCCGGGGGCATTCATCGAGACGTTTGAGTTTGCCCACGATACGTCGATGGGAGGCAGTCGCACAGAGTTCAGTTTTATTGGCGCGGTAGCGCCTGCGTACGACCCGATGGTTTCGCATACGCTGGTGGTTAATTTTAGTTGGCGATTGCCCGACGACACGCTGGTCATCAGTCCCGACCATATTTTTACAATTCCCGGCGCGGTCACCTATCCCTTCTCGACGGGAATCTTTGACTTAGCCGACTGTCCGGACACCGTGGGCATTCAATTTGCCGGCGGGGGGCCGATGACCATTGTGGGTAGCTTCACCCACGTGTGCGTACCCGAGCCGTCGGGACTGGCGCTGGCGGGGGCGGCGCTTGCGGCGTTAGGGCTGGTTGCCAGCCGTCGCAGCCGTCAGGCCGCATAAGACGTGGCCGCGTCGCGTTTCAGAATCAGCCAGGCGGTGGGCGCCAGCACGAGCGCAATGCCCAGCACCGTCGCCAGGTCGAATTGTCTCTCGGGCCAAAGCACCGATTCCAGAATCATCACCATCGCCACTTGCGACAGGCTGACCACCGACACCTTGGCCGGCGCTCTGGCGGCGAACGACTTGGTCAGCAACACCTGTCCCAGCGCGGCCGACGTTCCCATGCCGGCGAACATCGCCAGCGACTGGGGCTCAAGGATTGCTGCCGCCTTCCATGGCAGGCCGGTCACCGCCATTCCCAAGAGGCAACACGCCAACGACACGCCGGAGAAGTGCGCCACGATGGCCCATGGAGCGACCTTGCCCAGGCGGTGCAAACCGATCATCGCCACGGCGGTGCTGATAGCGCTGAGCATGGCCATCAGCGCCGCCAGGTTGCCTTGATCGAAGTACGGCCGTTGGATCAATGCCACGCCGATCGTGCCAACGGCAATGGCGGCCCAGGTCTCGCGCGACGGCGCGGCTCCCAACAGGGGCCAGGAGAACAAGGCGATCCAGATAGGAAATGTGTTGGTCAACGTGTAGACGTCGGCCAGTTTCACGTCGGCATGGCCGAGCGCATAAAACGTGCAAAGCAGGCTCACGCTGCCAGCCAAGCTCCGCAACCACAGCGTTGCGGGCCGAAATAAGACCAACCGTTGACCGCTGGCCACAGCACAGACGCACGCGATAACCAAGGCCAACAGAGTCCGCGCTGCGGCCACCACAAGCCAAGGGCACGTTCCGCTGAGCGCTCGGGCGAAACCGCCCATGCACGTGAACGCCACCGCGGCCAGCAGCATCCACGCGTATGGCGATGCCGAGCGTGGCGGGGCCGCCGACTGCGGCTCAGCCATGGCTGCACACGGAATTTCGTCGACGGTGGTGGACATGCACAAGACGGGCCGGGAGGCGGGAACGTAAATAGCAATGTCGGGCGTGTGCGGCGCCTGGAAAGGGGCCGCGGCGGGAGGCGTCGGGCGATGGACCAATCGTTAGACGGGCGCCCAACCGTTCGGGTTCGCGTGGTCCAGTGGACAACCGACCCATCCTATCAAGTCGAGGCCACTGCACGGCACCCCAAAATCTCCGGGAAAATGGGGCTGATTGGCGCCTCGAAGGCTCGCGTCGCGTTGCGAACCGCCGGCGGGGTATAACGTCGGCGGCCGATGGGCTGCGAAGCCCTTCCCCAAAGTTCATCCCCATTTGGCACAGCAACAAGGATCCTCCGATGGCGAAATCGAAGCTCTACCGCGCGTTCATGGGCGCCACCGCGTTGGGCGCAGCACTGCTGATTTGCCTGCCGCCGCTGACTGCGGCCCCCGAGCCTGCGGGTCCCAAGGTCACCGCCTCACGATTCGAGTTTGAGGTCATCGAGTCGTACGACGCCAAATATTTGGGGGATACGCCCGCCCACCATGGCCGCAACGGTGGGCTCGGTACGGCCCGTCCCAAGGTCTTTCTAGACGACCCGGTCTATCGCGGCGAGACGGTCGTTGGGCATGTCACCGCGGTCGTCTGGGACCGGGTCAACGGCGGTCTGAACATCGAGTTCGATCCCGCCCCAATGCACCGGATCAGCGTGGGCGACGTGGTGTGGATTCGGTTGGACGGCAGCCATGCCGGGAGTTTACCTTAAGAGGCCGCCAAACAACCTGACGACCGCCGTCGAGCTCCCGTCGATTCCAGCGAGCCGAGAAGGTTGTGTCTCGGACTCTAAAACGGTCGTCAACTTCACGCGCCCACTTGCCTTGCGCCCGGCAATCTGCGAACGTTGCAACAGTCTACGCGAGCTCGTTCGCGACATTGCATTCATCATTGTCTTACGCAGCACGTTGAACAAACCTCCCTCCAGCGGCGACATTCAGGGCCAACTGGTCTTCCTAGGCACCGGCACGTCGGTCGGCGTGCCGGTGATTGGTTGCGATTGCGAGACATGCACCAGTCGTGACGAGCGCAACAACCGCCTGCGCTGCGCCCTGGCGCTCGGCCTGCCGGAAGGCAACCTGCTGATCGACACACCGCCCGATTTACGCACCCAGCTATTGCGCGAAAAGATCGGCTTGATCCACGCGGTGCTCTACACCCATGGCCACGCCGATCATCTGTTTGGCCTGGACGACGTGCGGCTGTTTCCATATTTCCTCGGGCACAAGCTGCCCGTGTATTGCGAGGCCGAGGTCGAGGCGCGCATCCGCAAGTCGTTCGACTACGCCTTCGACCCGATCGTGGCGAAATATCCCGCCGGGGGCGTGCCGCAACTGGAGTTTAGCACGATCGAATTGTCGCCGTTTACGGCGCTGGGGGCGGACGTGATTCCCTTGCGGCTCAAGCACGGGCGGACCGACGTGTTGGGATTCCGCTTCGGCAATGTGGCGTACTGCACCGACACCTGTGAAATTCCGCCCGAAAGCCTGGCACTGCTAGAAGGGCTGGACGTCTTGATTCTCGACGCGCTGCGGCCGCGCCCGCACCCGACGCACTTCAGCTTGGAGCAGGCGATCGCCGTGGCCGAATCGCTGCGTCCCAAACGGACTCTGTTCACGCACATGTCGCACGAGCTGGAGCATGCCGCAACCTGCGAGCTGTTGCCTGCCGGCATGGAGTTGGCCTACGACGGGCTGCGAATTGCGCTGAGTTGACGATGTCCGAAGAAGCGAGCGCGTCCCACGACGCGACAACACTTACTTACTTGAGTCGCTCCAGCCAGTAGAACGGTTTGCGTCGCACATGGGCTACCGCCACGATCAGGGTTTCGTCGAACCGATAGCGGACGATTACCAGGTACGGAAAGCGGTGTAGGCGACAGCGGCGAATGTCTTGGCGACCTGCCATACGCTCGACCCGAGCGTAAAGCAGTGGGTTGCGGCCAATGCGTTCAAAGGAGTTTTTCGACTTCCGCGGTGAAATCATCGCCGAGTAGACGATGTTGACTTTCGTACCAATCAGATGCCTCAGAGATCTCGGCATCGGCCGCCGCCAGTCGACGAAAGGTCAAGGGGTTGTCCTTTGTTCCCT
Source organism: uncultured Pirellulales bacterium (assembly GCA_964461275.1). Lineage (GTDB taxonomy): Bacteria > Planctomycetota > Planctomycetia > Pirellulales > CAYNRE01 > CAYWTU01. The sequence continues at coordinate 17,670 of CAYWTU010000006.1, forward strand.
GCGCTCGGCAAGCTGCTGACGAATATGTGCCAAGCTCGTCCCCTCGTTCGCCTTGACTTCGCCGCGATCATAGGCCGCCAAGCGGCGTTCGATTTCTTCAGCCCAGGCCTGCTCAATTTCCGGCGACGCGAAGCCGCCGTGCGACAGGCTCTGCTCTAAAGCGTCAACGACAAAGGCCCGGTCTTCTGGCGGAAGTGATAGAGCTTGTTCGACGATCTGGTCTCGGTTTGTCACCAGTGATTCCCTCGCGGCTGGCCGTCCAAACTATTCTCGCACGTCGCTGCACATTCGTCGAGCAGAGGCAGATGTACTATCTCATTCTCTCCATCCGCTCAGCCACCTGTTCCGCATCGGGGAAGTCAAAGGGGACACTACTGCTCTGTAGAAATCCCACGATGCTAGCTTAATCCGCTAGCATCGTGCGGTGCG
>CAYWTU010000007.1:0-17798 GCA_964461275.1 uncultured Pirellulales bacterium
TCGACTTCTGTGCGGCCGAGCCCGACCACTTCATTGCCTTGCGCTGTGCTTATGAGGCTCTGGCGGACGCCGGCTACCCCGAGATTCCCATCAACCCGGACAAAACCGGAGTGATCCTCGGCCGCGGGGTGTACCTCAACCGTGGCATGGCGGCCTGGATGTTGCACGGGTGGCTTTTGGATCAGACCATCGATCTTTTGCGACAGCTCGAACCGCATCGCGGCGAAGAAGAATTTCAGACGATTCGCGCGGAACTGAAGAGATCGATTCCGCCGGTTACGGCCGAAACGGTGCCCGGGTTGACGCACAGCATCCTGGCAGGGCGAATCGCCAATCGTTTGGACCTCAAGGGCCCGGCCTACACGGTCGACGCCGCGTGCGCCTCCACCTTGTTGGCGTTCATGCACGGAATGAATGAGCTGCATGCCGGGCACTGCGACGCGGTGATCGTCGGCGGAGTGCAAGTTTCGACCCCCGGCATGGTTGACATGGCGTTTTGCTATTTGGATGCGCTCAGCCGCAGCGGCAAGATTGCGCCTTTCTCGTCCCAGGCCAACGGCACGTTGCTGGGCCAGGGCTGCGGCGTGCTGGTGCTCAAGCGGCGGCGCGACGCCGAACGCGACGGCAACCGCATCTATGCCCTGTGCAAGTCGATTGGCATGGCGTCGGACGGCAAAGGAACGGGTCTGTTGGCGCCGCGCCAGGGCGGCCAGGAGCTTTCCATTCGCCGGGCATACGAGCAGGCGGGCCTGTCGCCGGGAACGGTCGAGTTGATCGAGGCCCACGGCACTGGAATTCCGTTGGGCGATGGCACGGAAATCAAATCCCTGACGGCCTGCTTCGGCCCGCGCCAGGGCGAACTCCCCTCGGTTGCCATGGGGAGCGTCAAGTCGATGATTAGCCACCTGATTCCGGCCTCTGGCTCCGCGTCTCTGATCAAGACCGCGCTGGCCCTGTACCACAGGCAATTGCCCCCCACGCTGCATGCCGAGCATCCCAACCCGGCCCTAGGACTCGACAAGACGCCGTTCTACCTGAACTCCGAGACACGGCCATGGATTCACGGCCGGTCCGACGTTCCGCGGCGGGCCGCCGTGGACGCCTTTGGCTTCGGCGGAATCAACGCCCACGCCGTGCTCGAAGAGCATTGTCCCCCGGACGAATCGGTTTTGCCGCGGCTGGACGGCGCATGGCCGTGCGAAGTGGTAGTGGTTTCGGCTCAAACCAAGCTGGCGCTGCAAACGCGGTGTACGGCACTGGCCCAGTGGTGGGAAAAGAGCCCCGAGGTCGAACCCTTGGACTTCGCCGCCAGTACGGCTCGCGAACAGGGCCATTGTCAGTTGACGATGGTCGTCAGCAGTCGGGCCGACGGCGTGAAGAAACTGCGGCACGCGGCCAAGCTGTTGGACGACCCCCATCGCGACAAAATCCAAGACCGCAGCGGGGTGTTTTGGTACGCCGAACCGTTGGCCCGGCAAGGCCGAACCGCCTTGGTGTTTCCAGGCGAAGGGGCCCAATATCCGCACATGCTGGCCGACCTGGTTCGGCAATTCCCCGAGGTCCGCCGCGAGTTCGATCTGGCCGACGCCGCGTTCTTGCAGCGGCCCGGCGGCCAATCGCTGAGCCGGGTCATCTTTCCGTTGCCAGGCGAAATGCAGCAGGCGGAGGCCAAGCTGCTGGGCATGGGAGGCGCCGTGACCAGCGTCACGCTGGCGGGCCGCGCACTAAAAAACTTGCTCGATTATTTGGGAGTCCAGGCCCACGCCGTGGTAGGACACTCCAGCGGCGAGTTTGGCGCCCTGATGGCCGCCGGCTGCTTTGGGACCGGTGGCGACGAGGAACTGATCCGTGTGGTCCGCGATGGCGCGGACAACGCGCAGCGGCTGCTGGCCGAGGGGCTGGTGCCCGACGCCACGCTGATCGCGGTGGGAGGGGTCGACCCGGCGGCGGTGGCTGCGGTGCTCGACCAATCACAAGGCAAACTCCGCGTGGCGATGGACAATTGCCCCAACCAGATGGTGCTGACCGGCGACCCGGCTACAGCCGACGCCGCCGTCGAAGCACTTCGCGGCAAAGGCGGGATGGTCGAAAAGCTGCCCTGGGGCCGGGCGTATCACACGCCCGAATTCGGCCCGGCCTGCCCCATTGTGCAAGAGTATTTCGATAGCGTGAATCTCAAACCACCGCAGTTGGAAGTTTGGTCGTGCGCCACCGCGGCGCCGTTTCCGCACGACCCCATTGAGGTTCGCGACCTGGCGGTGTTGCAATGGCGCTCGCCGGTGCGATTCCGCGAAACCGTGTCGGCGATGTACGCGGCCGGCGTGCGGGTGTTCATCGAAGTCGGGCCCCGCGGCAACCTGTCGACATTCGTCAGCGACACGCTGGGAAAGGCGCCGCACTTGGCAGTGCCGCTGGCGGTGCAAAAGCGCGATGGCCTGACGCAACTGTGCCGGGCGCTGGCGCAGCTAATCGCCCACGGCGTCCAGGTCCGGCTCGACAAGTTATACGATCGTCGCCTGCCCAAGCGCTATGATCTAACCGCTCCGGCGCCGATCGCTCCGCGCGACCAACGGCTGCCACTGGAGTTGCCAGAACTGCGCGTCACTCCAGAAACGGCCGAGAAATGGCACCATGCAGACGTGGCCGCCCGTTCGACCATCGGCCCTGCGACCAGCAAGACGCCCGCCCCTGTGCCGGCCATCGCCGCGCCAGCGGCTGCGCCCGCCGCCGCCCCAGCGCCGGTCACCGTGCCGCCGGCGGTTGTCGCACAGTCGCCAGCCCAAGCGGCGCCTCGCGCCGCCCCGGTGGCTGCGATGCCGGCGGTTGGAGGCGAAGTTCGTCAGCGTGCGCTGGCCGAGTTTCAGAACACGATGCGGCAGTTTCTAGAAACGCAACAGGCCGTCACGTTGGCGCGGATGGGCGGCGGCCCCGGTCAGGCTGCCGCACACGTCGCGCCGCCGCCGAAAACGTCGCCGTGTGCAGCGCCTTCCGCGCCCGCACAGGCGTTGCCAATTCCTGCCTACAACTCAGCGCCAATCCCAATTCAGTCGTCGAGCGCGATGCTCGCGCCGCCGGCCGCTCCGCCACCTCCGACCGCTCGGCCATCGCTGGCCGCCCGACCCGATGACGGCGTTGTTGGTCAGCGCCACGAGACTGCCGTGTCGTCGGCGGTTGTGTCCGCGACGGCAGTGGCAGAAGAGCCTTCGTTGTCGGCTCGGCTGCTGAGCATTGTCAGCGAGCGGACCGGCTACCCGGCTGAAATGCTCGACCTGGACGCCAACCTGGAGGCGGACCTGGGGATCGATTCGATCAAGCGGGTTGAAATTGTCGGCGCGCTGCGACGGACTGTTGGGCACAACTTGGATGTGGCGGCCGACGGGTTCATGGAACAGATGGCGACCGCGCGTACGCTGCGTGCCATCCTGGAAGGGATGGCTGGCGCCGCGAGCGGCAATGGACACGCAGGCAATGGCGTCAAACAACGACCGGTGGCGCCGACCAGAAATCTGCCGCTTATCGAACGCATGATCGAGCGTGACGGCGAGAAACGCCTGGTGGCCGAATGTACGTTCGACCTGGCCCGCCATCCGTTTCTGAAGGACCACACGTTCTTCGCCGGAAACATCTCGAAGACCGATCCGGGCCTGCACGCATTGGCGGTCATGCCGCTGGCGATGATGCTGGAGTTGCTGGCCGAAGCGGCGTTGGCCCTCTGTCCAGAAGAAAATGTGCGTGCCGTGTGCAACATCGAGACGCGGCGCTGGCTGTCGTTCGAGAGCCCCACGCGAACCGTGCGGATCGAGGCCCTGCGACAGGCGCCTGACCGCGTGCAGGTCCAAATCGCGGCGATCGAGGGGGGCGGCGCGGGCGCCGTGATCTGCGAGGGAAGCGTCGAACTGGGGGGCGCTCCCGATTCGTTGGGCCCAGCCTGCGTTCCCGACACGATCGACACACCGTGCGCGTGGGGCGGCAACGTCTATGGTCACACGTTGTTCCACGGCCCGGCGTTCCAGGGCGTTCGTTCGCTGGACCAGGCCAGTTCGCGCGGGATGCGAGCGACCGTCGTCGAGCCCGACCGGCGGCTGCTGTTGGGCCCAGACCATGCACACGAAATGGTGTTGCCCGTGGCACTGATCGACGCCGCCTCGCAAGTGGCCGGCCTGATCTACGGCAACTGGAATTACAGCGACCCAGAAGTGACGCTTGTCTTTCCGCACCGCGTGGCCCGGCTCGAGTTTCTGCCGCGGCCGTGGTCGCCGGAAACATTGCTTGCGGTGTCGAGCGCCGATCGCCAGGGCCCGAAGTTGCACTCCGAGGTGGAACTGCTCACCGCCATGGGTCAGGTCGTGCTTCGCATTCGCGGGCGCAGCGATTCGGTAAGCACCTTCCCCACCGGCGTCTACCACTATCCCAAAGAGCCGCACAAGCCGACATGCAGCCGGGTTGTCGGAGACTTGTTTGCCGACGCGCCCGAGGTGGCGGGCTGCACGATTGTCGAGACGCATCTGACCGGCGTGGCCGCGCTGCTCAATCCCCTCTGGGCCCACGTGCTGGGGCGCATGGCTCTAAGCACCGACGAGCGAAAGCAATTGGATCGGGAAAATCAGACCCCGGCCGCGCTGGCGGCCTGGCTGTTGGGGCGCGTGGCGGCCAAGGACGCGGTCCGCCTGCATTTGGCTGCCGACCTGTGCCTGGCCGACGTGGCGATCCGCTCGGACGACCAGGGCCGGCCGTATGCGGTTGTGCCAGGACAAACCTCGCCGCTGGTCAGCCTGGCGCATAAAGAACTTCATGCCGCGGCGGTGGCTGCCGATGCCCAGCGCTGGCGCGGCATCGGAATTGACCTGGAGCGGCTGCAAACCCTGGACGCAGGCCTCGTGGAAGATGCGTTCACGCCGGCCGAGCGTGCGCTGATTGGGCAAGCGGCCAAGTGCACGGGAGAACCGGTTGACAACTGGTACGTTTCGGCCTGGGCCGCCAAAGAAGCGGTAGGCAAGGCCTTGGGGCGGGGCGTATTAGGCGGACCGCTGGGGGTGCAAGTGGCCGAAATCGACCCGACGGCGGGGAAGCTTTGGCTTGGGCTGCATGGCAAAATGGAGGAAGCATTCGGCCCGGCGGCCGGGCCCCTGGTGGCCTGGCGTCGATTGTGCCCCCCACACGTCGTGGCACTCAGTTTGATTCCTAGATGAATCGTTGGCGAAACGTTCCGTAGAGTTTGAGTTTAGATGAAGACCGTGTTGTTCGGCCTCGACGGGGCCACCTATACCGTGCTCGATGACCTGGTCCAGAAGGGCGTGATGCCCTGCCTGGCCGAGGTTTACCGTCGTGGCGCGCGCGGCATCTTAGAGTCCACCGCCACACCCCTCACGCCGCAGGCCTGGACCAGCCTGGCCACCGGCCGCACGGCGGGCCATCACGGCATCGGTGACTTCATTCGTTGCGATCGGCGCGGGGGCGGAACCTACTTGCACATCAACAACTCGCGCGATATCCGCACCGAAACCATCTGGCAGTACGCCTCGCGGCACGGACGGCGCGTCACCGTGCTCAACTACTACGGCCTGGCGCCGGCCAAACCGCTCAACGGCCACTCGATGCCCGGCTTCACCACGGGACGTCACCTGCGTCGTTGCAGTTATCCCGGCGATTTGTTCGAACGCCTGGGGCAGGTTCCCGCGTTCGACGTCAACCTGTTGGGGATGGACCTGGACATCGAGCGCCGTGGCCTGCAAGAACTCGAACCGCACGAATGGCTCGAATGGATCGGGCATCATGTCGACCGCGACACCGTTTGGGCCGGCGTGCTCGAACATCTGATGGACGCCGAACCCAGCCAACTGACGGCCATCGTCTTCGACGGCGTCGACAAGGTGCAGCACCTGGCCTATCGCTATTTGGACCCGGCCTACCTGCCCCAGCGGCCGACCGCCTGGGAGGCGCAAGTCATCGCCCGCTGTCATGAATACTTCCGTAAGGTGGACGAGTGCTTAGGCGCCGTGCTTCGCCGTGTAGGAGACGACGGCCGCGTGTTTATCGTTTCCGACCACGGCTTCACCGCTTCTCGAGAAATCGTGTACATCAACACGTTCCTGGAGCGACAAGGCTGGCTAGCCTGGCACGGCGACGCTGCGAACGACGAGGTAGGCAAATATCACACGGACCGGCCGGCCGACGACGCCAACGCGGTGGACATCACCCGCAGCCGGGCCTATGCCTTGTCGCCCAGCGGCAACGGAATTTTCATCGACGTTCCACCGGCCGAGTACCACGCCTTTCGCGAGGATTTGATCCAGCGGTTGTTCTCGCTCCGCGGCCCCGACGGCGGGCAGGTGATTATCGAGGCCAAAAAGCGCGAAGAATACTTTCCCGGCCCGTGCATGAACGATTTGCCGGACCTGACGTTGACGCTCCGCGACTTTGGCTTCATTTCGGTGCTGAAATCGCCCGACGTGGTCACGCCGCGCGAAAAAGTGCTCGGCACGCACCATCCTGACGGCGTGGTGCTGTCGGTCGGAGAAGGCGTTCGAGCCGGGGCCGACCTGGGACGGCTCAGCATCTTGGACGTGGCGCCGCTGGCGCTGCACAGCCTGGGGCTGGCGATACCGGCCGAGTACGAAGGACGATTCGTCACCGAACTGTACGAGCCAGCCTATTTGCTCGAACATCCAGCTCAGATTGCCGCCGCGGAGCAGGTCCATGCCGCCGTGGCTGCCGACGCGCCTGAGGAGGAAATGGACGAACAAGAGCAGGCCGTGTTGATGGACCGGTTGCGCAGCCTGGGATACATCGAATAACGCCTCGGTCAGAAGTTGACATGAGCCTCTTGAGCCCCGATTCCAGTGCTGAGTTTGAGTTGGCCGACGCAGGCGGCGACGTGCCGCATGCACAGCAGCCCGTGGGACTTGGCCTGGGTCATTTTCGCAAGGTGTCGGGAACGGGCTTTGGCGACGCGCAGAATTCGTACGCCTATGCCTATGCCTGGCACAACGACCATTTATACATCGGCACCTCGCGCAACATTTTGGTGCTGATCCGCAAGCGATTTACGTTCGATGTTCCGATGGCGCAGTGGCCCGTCGAGGTCCCCGAGACGATCGAACCCGACCGGTTGGCCGGCGAAATCTGGCGCTACAGTCCTGTGCGGGCCGCCTGGGAACGCTGCTACCACTCGACTTTGACCAGGGGCCTGGACGGCAACACGGTGCCGGTGGCGTCGGGGTTTCGCAATATGGCGGTGTTCCAAGGCCGCGGCGACGCCCAGCCGTGCCTGTACACCATTCCCAGTTGCGGCTCCAACGGCGCCGGCGTGGTGCTGATGCGCTGCGAAGATGGTTTGAACTTCGAGGTTGTCAGCGAGCCGGGGATGGGCCTGCCCGACAAGAATCTGGCCAGCTTTCGCGGCGTGGTACCGTTCCGGGGGCGATTGTTCGCCACTCCCAGTGGCTCGCGCGGCGCCAACCCCAACGTGTCGTACAACGCCACCGTTGTGTGCAGCGACGATCCGCGGCACGGCGCCTGGCTGAACAGCAACACCCCGATGTTCGGCGATGAGACCAACTACGGCATCCACGACATGGCGGTCGCCGGCGATTGGCTGTATGCCGGCACCATGAACATTCGCCACGGCTGCCAGGTCTGGAAAACCCAGGCCGAGGGGCCGCCTCCGCACAAGTGGATCAAAGTGCTCGACCGCGGCGCCGACCGTGGCCCATTTAATCAGGCGGTGGTGTGCATGGCGGCGCACGGCGACGCGTTGTATGTCGGCACCGGAATTCAGAACGGCGGGCACGACCGCACCAACCACATCGGCCCCGGCGCCGGAGAGGTGTTTCGCATTTACCCCGACGGAACCTGGGACCTGGTGATGGGTCAGCCGCGCATGACCCGCCACGGCCTCAAAGCGCCTAGCAGCGGCCTGGGACCTGGCTTCGACAATCCGTTTGCCGGCTACATCTGGCGGATGGGCGTTCACGAGGGGGTGCTGTACGTCGGCACGTACGATTCGTCGTCGTTTATGCCGTACGCCAATGTGACCGAGCGGATGCGGCGGGTGCTCGACCCGAACACCATCGAACGCTTCCTGGAAGTCCGCGGCGGCTGCGAACTGTGGCGCACGGCAGACGGCGACAACTGGTCGCCGGTGACTCGCAACGGCTTCGGCAATCGTTACAACTTCGGCGTCCGCGCCATCGTGTCCACGCCGCACGGTCTGTTCGTGGGCACCGCCAACCCGTTTGGCCCCAAAGTGGCCATGCGCACGGCCACCGGCTGGCGGTATGAAGAGAACCCCAGCGGCGGCACGGAAATCTGGCACGGACGCCCCGAGCACGCGGGGCTTACCGGCGAATGGGCGCCATCGGCAGCCGCCGAGTCGGCCGATATTCCGGCCGCTTGGCCGCAAGGCAAACGAGCTACGGCCGAAGAAGCGGCGCTCACTTGGCCGACGATCGACGTCTCCGCCGGCGGCCTACGGGCCGGCGAGGTGGACGTGGAAGACGCCGGCGAGCTGATGGACTTCTTGGCCAACCAGGCGCTGCCGGAATCGAGCGCCGATCCGCAAGCTGTCGCCAGCCAGGCCGATCCCAACGCCATGCATCCGGCCTATTCCAACCGCGAGCAAACCTGGCGAGAGGCCCACCACTCGTCGCGCGATCCCGTCTCGCAACTTTCTCGCACGCGGCATGAGTCGGCAGGCGCCAACGACGCACCGTCTGAGGCGGCCGCCTACTTCGACCACAGTCCACTTCGCAACGTCGGCTATTGGCGCAAGCCAAGCGTGTCGCCGATCGACGCCAGTCGGCTCCTGGTCGAGGAAACGCTCGACCTCTTGCCGGCCGCGGGGACGGCGTCTCACGTGCTCGTGCTGGGCGCCGGCGCCGCCGCCATGGCAACGCAACTTTTGGCCCGACGCCCCGACGCACGGGCGACCGTTGTGGCAGGCAGCCGCTCGGAAGCGGCCGAGATGCGAAAACAGGAGCCGCGGGCCGAGACGATTCGACTCGGATCGCTGTCGGGTCTGCCGAAGGAGGCCTTCGATGCGGTGGTCTGGGTCGAGGCGGCGCCTCCGGAGAGTCGGCCTAAGCAGCTTCGAGCGGCAACGGCGGCGCTCGCTCCAGGTGGAGTCATCGTGGGCGCCGACCTGGTGGGATCGCTCGACGCATGCGTGCCGGGCCAGCGCGGCGGCGGCGGGCCCGTGGCGCTTTGGGAATCGCTGGCCGGCGCGTTCCGGCAGCGCCCGAACTCGGTGCCCGACATTTCCACGATTGCAGATACCGCGTCCACCGATACGTTTCAGACCGAGGCGATGGACCGTTTTCGCGCCGAGTTGCGGCAGGCGGGCGCAGAGCCGGTGCGCGTGGTCGATATCACCGAGCGAAGTTGGCAGCCGTTTTTCCGCCATAGCCGCAACTTCCTCCTCGTGCGAATGATGCTGTTGCATCTGGACCAACCGCAGTACAACGCCATTCTCGACTGCCTACCCGGCCAGCGCCACGTGGTCGAGGCCTATGTATTGTTTGAAGCCAAGAAGCCGCGAACCTAACCGTCCAAACATTTTTTTCTCGCGTGGAGTAGCCCAGGCATGGTTGACCTACAGGCCGTCAGTACGACCTACGAACCGTTCAGCAAGGAGCCGGAATACATCGAGTGCAACCAGGGCTTCGTCGGTCGCATGCCTCAGATGCACGTCGACCGGCTGTTGGACCTAGCCTGCGGCACCGGCGCCGTCAGCCAGTTGCTCGTCGCCCGGCACCCGCAGGCGCACCTCAACGGCATCGACTACGACCCGGTGCAGATCGACCTGGCCACTGGCGTTTGGAACGAACTGGGCTACACCGTGCGCCGCGGCTACGACCTCACCAAGGACTACGTCGACGGCAAGCCGGTGGTTACGCTGGCCGTAGGCAGCGGAGACGACCTGCGGTTTCCGGACCACACGTTCGACAGCGTGACCATCGCCAACGCCATCCACATGATGCCGGACAAAGACAAGTTCTTCACGGCGGTGTCTCGGGTTCTGAAGCCGGGAGGCGTGTTCGGATTCAATTCGGGCTTCTATGCCGGCTGCTATCCCGAGGGGACCGAGCGGCACATGTACCAATGGCTCCGCGAGGCGACTTATTTCATCGACGAGTGGAACAAGCGGCTCAAGGCGGAAGGCAAGGAGCCCATCAAGCGCAAGCACGGCACGACGCGGGGAGCGTTTCAAAATCGTTGGCTCAACGCCGATGAATGGTGCGCCCACCTGCGCCAACACGGCATCGAACCGGTCGATATTCACGAGCGGACGGTGATGATGGATGTGCGCTGTTTAACGGCCCTGGTGGCTTACGGCGGGCTGGTGGAGGTGGTCATGAGCGGTTATCCGGTTGAAGCGGCCAGCGTCGCTTTGCAATCGACCGCACAAAAGGCCCTAGATTTGATGGGTCTTCCGGCTCTGCCGCGAAAGTGGCTAGAGATTTGGGCGAAAAAGAAGTAAACTTTGAGATTCGGCCTGCGCGGCAACGGCGATCCTCATTGTGGGGGGCGCCTGCGGCCGCCGGCTGTGAGCATCGTTGTTGTCGGTTGATAAGGATCTAGCGTTTCATGTCGGAATCGAGTTACCAGCGCGGGCAGTTGCAGGCGGACATTGCCGGGATTTTGGAGAGCATGACCGCCGATTGGGACACCAGTTTCGCCGGCGGCGTCGGTCCACAGACGCGGCTTATCGGCGACTTGTCGTTCGAGTCGATCGATGTGGTGCAGTTCATCGTGGCCCTCGAGGAGCATTTCAACCGCCGCGATTTCCCCTTCGAACAATTGCTGATGAAAGACGGCCGCTACGTCGAGGAGCTGACGGTTGGCGAGGTCGTGGAATTCCTCCACCAGCACCAACCCTAATCATCCATCGCTTCAGTCGATATGAGTCGAATCTGTTGCAGCGTGCGGAGCGTCGGCCCATGCAGCCTACCGTCTTGATCGGGTTGGACGGGGCGACGTTCACCGTGTTGGACCCGGCGATGCGCGGCGGGTATATGCCGCGCCTGGCTGCCTTGCTCGACGGCGGCGCCCGGGCCGAATTGTTGACCACGCCCCACCCGCTCACTCCACCGGCCTGGACCACGGTCCTCACCGGACGCGGACCGGGCCACCACGGCATCTTCGATTTTCTGCGCAGCGAAATTCGCAAGACCGGAGCGTTTTTCACGCTCAACGGCTACCGCGACATCGAGTGCGAAACGCTGCTCGGGCTGGTCGACCGGCACGGGGGCCGCGTCACCTGCGTCAATTTTCCGCTCACCAACCCGCCGCCGAAGATCAACGGATCGGTCGTGCCAGGGCTGCTTTCCTGGCGACACCTGCGCCGCAACATTCATCCGCCTGGGTTGTTCGATGAGCTGAAGTCGCTGCCGGGGTTCAAGGCCGAGGAGATTTCCTGGGACTTTGAACACGAAAAAAAGGCGATGCAGGTCATCGACGACGAGGAACTGGGGCCCTGGACCGAATTTCACCTGGTTCGCGAGCGGCACTGGCACAACATCATTCGCCACCTGATGCAGCGGCATCCAGCCGACTTGACGCTGGTCATGTTCGATGGCGTCGATAAGTTGCAACACAGTTGTTGGCGTTTTTTAGACCCGGCGCTGGCGCCCGCGCGGCCGACCGAATTCGAGCGGAAAATGCACCGCCTGTGCCTGGAATACTTCCAGATGCTGGACCAATTCTTGGGCGAGATCTTGGAACTGGCCGGCCCCGAAACGCGAGTCCTGCTGGTGTCCGACCACGGTTTCGGACCCACCCAAACCGTGTTTCGCATCAACAAGTGGCTCGAGTCCGAAGGCTACTTGCGCTGGAAGGCGCCCGACGCGGCCAGCGAGCTGTCGCGCGGCGGAATGAAGTCGAGCAGCAGCCATTTCGTGTTGTTCGATTGGAGCCAAACGGTGGCCTACGCTCAAAGCCCAGCCACCAACGGCATCCATCTCCGTATGGCCGAGGCGCCAGGCGAGCCCGGAGTTGCCCCCGAGCGCTACGACGCGGTGCGCGAGGAAATCATCGCCAAGCTCAAGGCCCTTCGCGATCCCGCCAGCGGCAAGCCGTTGGTGCAAGATGTGCTCAAGCGAGAGGTGGCGTTTCCCGGACCGCAAATGCACAAGTGTCCGGACCTAACTTTGGTCTTGTTCGACCACAGCTTCGTCAGCGTGCTGGACGCCGAGCCCATCATCTGGACGCGGCCGCAGGTGGCCGGCACGCACTATCCGGTCGGCGTGTTGATGGCGCATGGCCCGGGCATTCGTAAAGGCGCCGTGCTGCCGCGGCAGTCGATCTTTGACGTAGCCCCGACGTTGCTATACAGCCTGGGACTGCCCGTACCCTGCGACTTTGAAGGCCAAGTTGTGCAGGAACTTTTCGAGCCGTCGTACGTGCGCGAAAACCCGCCCCAAGTGGGGCCCGCAACGCTCCCTCCGCACGCCGCTCAGGCACAGGATGCGGCGGGCGACGGCCAAATGGACGCCGAGGCCGAGGAGCAGATTCTCAATCGGCTGCGGGCGCTGGGCTACGTGGAGTAGCGACGGTTGCGTTGACCGCCCAAACGCTACAGGAGTCGGTTGGATGCCTACGCTACTCGTGCACGGCGCCCGGCTCAGCTATCGACAGCTCGGCCGCGGGCCCGACCTGGTCTTGATTCACGGTCTGGCTGCCAATCAAGCGTTCTGGTCCCCCGGACTGTTGGCCCGACTTGCCCGGCGGTTCACGGTGACCGCCTGGGATCTGCCGGGGCATGGCTACAGTGAGATGCCGCGCGGCGGCTACGGCCCGGCCGAATTGGCCCGCCTGACCGTCGCCTTGCTAAACGGTTTGCGGATCGACTCGGCGCGCCTCGTCGGCCACAGCTACGGCGGCGTAATCGCGCTGGAAACGGCTGCGCTGCATCCCGAGCGGATCGTACAACTGGCGATCGTCGACTCGCGGCTGCGCTGGTTGCAGCCAGAGCAGCCGCTGCGCGACGGCGGCGATTGGCCGCGCGTTCGCGCGTTCTTGCGCCAACGCAAAGTCGACGTCGCAGACGATGAACCGGAACTTGGTTTGCGGCTGTTGGAAGCGCTGGCGTCGCCGCAGTCGGAAGGCGTCCGCGACCAACTGGCGCTGCGTGCATCGTTCGTACCGTTTGCCGGCCGAGGTGGTGAACGGATGCGTCGCCGCTGGTTGCAACTGGTTCGCGATACCTCACTGGTCGAAGATGTCCATCGTGGTGGCGACTTGACGGCGGTCCAGCTAGAGGCGATAGGCTGTCCCGTGTTGCTGTCGTACGGTTCGCGGTCGCCGAATCTGCTGACAGGTAGGCGGCTGGCGGCCAGGTTGCCCAACGTCGCGTGGCACGAAGCGGCCGACGCAGGCCATTTTCATCCGCTGACCAAGGTGGCCGAATTCGGCGAGGCGCTTTGGGGGTTTCTGGACGGGAAGCTGACTAGCGAAGAGAATGCCCCCGCTCGCCAGCTTACGCCGCAACCAGCGGCCAGTGACCGCCAAGCCCTTGCCCCCACCTGACGCATGAAAACGAGAGTGCCGCGGCTGACCGATCGGGTGGCGATCGTAACCGGCGCCAGCGCGGGCATTGGGTTTGAAACCAGCCTTGCGCTGGCTCGCGAGGGCGCCCGGCTGGTCCTGGTGGGGCGCAACGCGACGCGACTCGCGCAGGTCGCGGCCGCCGTGGTCGACGCCTCGCTTTCCGGCGCGCCGCCTCCGCTGGTTTTGTCGCTCGAGGTGCACCAAGAAGCGGACATGCGCCGTATGGCCGACGACGCGCTGGCGGCGTTTGGCCGGATCGACGTGCTGGTGCATTCAGCCGGAATCCTCCGCGCGCCGGGATCCCAGTTGCGGACCGTGGCCCAGATGCCCCTGCCCGATTGGGAAACGGTTGTCGCGACGAATCTCCGCGGCACGTTTCTGGCCAATCGAGCGGTGTTGCCGGCCATGATTCGCCAGCGGTCGGGAAACATCGTCAATTTGTCGTCCATGTCGGGACGCGTGGGACTGGCGTTCGACGCCCCGTATTGCGCGTCAAAGTTCGGGGTCTGCGGATTGACGGAGGCCGTGGCCGACGAGGTGCGCGGATACGGCGTGAGGGTGCAGGCGCTGCTGCCGGGCACATTCGAGACCGGTGTCTGGAGCCAAGCCGGTCCCTTGCCGCCCCCCAAGAACCTGCCGCCCGCCAGCCGCGTGGCCGACGCCATCGTGCAATTGCTGGCCCTGCCCATGGACGTACAATGGGGCTCGCCGGTGATCGAACCGCGGTACAGCGAGGCCAGCGTCGGTTGGCGCGGGTTGCGAAGCGGGGCAGCCCGGGCGCTGCGCCCCGGCGGGGCGGCGTCGGGCGCCGGAATCAACCTACCTTCAACCGCGGCGGCAGCCGCAACCACGGAGCAACGTGCGATGTCGAGTGTGCAAGCGGAAACGGAAACCATGGCCGGCAAGGTGGTGATCATCACCGGCGGCACGGGCGGCATCGGTCTGGCAACGGCGCACGCCGTGGTGGCCGACGGCGGCAGCGCAGTGATCTGCGACGTGAATCAGGAGCGGATCGATCAGTGTGTGGCCGAGGTGAGTAAGACCAACGCCGACCGGGTGCTCGGCATCCGGCTCGATGTACGCTTGGAGGAAGACGCCAAGCGGATGACCGAAGAAACCTTGGCCCGCTTCGGCCGCATCGACGCGCTGGTGGCCGCCGCCGGAATCCTGCGTAAGCGCGGCACGCCCCCCAAGCAATTGGTCAAAGTGACGCTCGACGAATGGGATGATGTGATCGACATCAATCTCAAGGGTATCTTCCTGACCAACCGCGCCGTGCTGCCCACCATGATCAAGCAGCGCGCCGGCACGATTATCAACGTCTCCAGCGTGTCGGGCTTGCACGGCCGGGCTCACGACGGGCCGTATTGTGCCTCCAAGTTTGGCGTGATCGGCTTGACGCAGTCGATCGCCGACGAAGTTCGCACCTACGGCGTTAAAGCGCTGGCGATCATGCCCGACGCCATCGACACGCCGATGTGGCAACAGAATCACCCGATTCCGCCCCCCGGCGATTCGCTGCCGCCGGAGCGGGTAGCCGGGCTGATTCTCTTCCTGCTCAAGCAGCCGGAGGATACGATTCTGGTGGGGACGGTCATTGCGCCGCTCGGCTCGCGGCGCCGCAAGCTAGGTGAGAAGGCGCCGACGGAGTAAGGGCCTATCGGAGAATCCTCTCGTTCGCGAACGCAAGCGATTCTTGGATAAGCTCTAGCTCTCCGCCCGGCGCCAAGTTGCGAGTTGATGAGTAGGAGATTGCCATGCAAGCGCCACGCCAATGGACGCGCCGTGAAGCGGCCGTGGGCACGCTGGCGGCGCTGACGGCGCCACGTTTCTTAACCCGAACCGTTCGGGCCGCCGAACAAAATCGCATGACCGCCACGCCCGGCATCCACGAGCACTTCGTCACCCACCAAGGGCGCCAGCGGCGCTATCAGGTCTACGTGCCGCGCGGATACGACGGCCAATCGACCCTGCCCGCGGTGGTGGGCTACCACGGAGGCGGCTCGCGCCCCGAAGCGTTTCGCGAGCAGGCGCAGCTTGAGCCCGTGGCCGACCGGCACGGCTTTTTTGTGGTCTACCCGGACGGCAGCGGTCGGGCGATCATTGCCGGCAAGCGCCTGCTGACGTTCAACGCGGGCACCTGCTGCGGCTACGCCCTGAAGAACAAAGTGGACGACGTCGGGTTCACCGCGGACCTGCTCGACAATTTGCCCCGACACTACGCGGTGGACCAAGAACGAATCTACCTGACCGGGATGAGCAACGGGGCGATGATGATCTATCGCCTGGCGTGCGAACTGTCGGACCGGATCGCGGCGATCGGTCCGGTGGCGGGCGACATGGGCGTTAGCGGCCCGGCGCCGAAACGGCCGGTGCCGGTGATCCATTTCCACGGAATGCAGGATCAGAACGCGCCGTTTCAGGGCGGCTTGGGGGAACGCTCGGTCCAGCCCAACCCGCACCGCTCCATTCCCGAGACCATCCAATTTTGGATCAAGTTCAATCGCTGTCAGCCGCAGCCGTTGGAACGGCAGAAGGAGCGCGACTTCGTGCGGGAGCTTTACGCTCCACCTGTCAACACCGACGGCGCGCCCATCGAATTCTACACGCTGCCCGACGGAGGCCACACCTGGCCCGGCGGCCGCGACATCACCGCCCATCTGAACACGGGCCGGCTGATCGCGTCGGTCGACGCCAGTGAATTGATGTACCGGTTCTTTGCACACTTCACGCGTTCGAATCGACTCGGAACGCGGCGCTAAGCAGCCGCCAATCAACCTGCAACGGACCTCTAACGCCCGTTGATATCGGCGAACTTAGAGGGTTGTTTGTTGGACTCTAAGTTCGACTTTTGCACTTTTAGGCGGCTTGGGAGACCAGGTTTTCCAGGAGTTCTCGGACTTTCCGCGAACCCGGGCCCCTCGAACCATAGTCGAATCGCTTGGCTGCCAAGCAACATTTCTCCAACGATGCACAGAAACGGGAACAGCGCGAAGCCGATGAACGTCAAAACGATCGCTACGTTGATCGCCGTTTGCTTGCGCCGACTGCCGGGCTGCATGCTTGCCGTTGTCATATCAGGCCGCTCCTGGCCCTTGAAAACCAACGCTCATGCCCAAGCGTTAGCCTAGGACCGGCCCCGGTGCGTTGCAATTGGCCGTGGGGTCGGCGGCCCCCATGGGATAACACCGCGGCTTCCACGCGTTTCCTACCGCCACATCGGAACGGCAACCGCTTGCTACGCCGCGCTCTCGTGAAAGCCCAAGGTGTGCAGCCGAGCGTACAGCGAACAGCGCCGCATCAGCTCGTCGTGCTTGCCAAAATCGAGCACTCGGCCCGCGTCCATCACCAACACCCGATCGGCCAGGCGGATCGCCCCCAGCCGGTGCGTGATGATGAACGTCGTTCGATGGCGCACGAATTGCTCGAGCACCTGTTGGATCACCTGTTCGCTTTCCAGGTCGATCTGGCTGGTGGCCTCGTCGAGAATCAAGATCGCCGGGTCGCGCAAGATGGCTCGGGCCAAGGCAATTCGCTGCCGCTGGCCGCCGCTGAGCGAACCGCCCCGCTGACCCACGACCGTGTCATATCCTTTCTCCAGCCGCTCGGTAATGAACCGGTGTGCGTGGGCCTGTTGGGCCGCTTGAATCACCTCGTCGCGCGTGGCCTGAGGCGTTCCGTAGCGAATGTTGTTGAACACGGTGTCGTCGAACAGCAACGTCTCTTGCGTCACCAGGCCGATCTGCCGCCGCAACTCGCGCAGCCGCACGTTGCGCAAGTCCACGCCGTCCAACCGCACCACGCCCGACGTCGGGTCGATGAACCGCGGGATCAGGTTGACCAGCGTGCTCTTGCCGCAGCCATTGGGCCCCACCACGGCAATTGTCTCGCCAAACGGAATCCGCAGATTGATGTTCTCCAGCACCGGCACGCCCGGCACATAGCTGAAGTGAACGCCTTCAAACAACAGATCGCGATGGTGCCGCGGCGCCATTGCCGGCTCGGCCGGATCGACAATCGTCGGCGCTCGATCGAGCATCGCGAAAATCCGGTCGGCCGCCGCGGCCGCCCGTTGCAGGGCGTTGAACACCTCCGATAGTTTGCGGGCCGGGTCGCTCACCCCCGCCAGCAGGCCGTAGAACAACAAGAGCGAGCTATGGCTGAGCGGCCGCTCGCAGAGCTTGATGCCCAACAGGTGCGTCTGCCCCTCCAGCACCAGGTAGGCCCCGACCAGCAGCGCCAGGCAGATCGTG